>JALZFU010000161.1 GCA_030861385.1 Actinomycetota bacterium | reverse complement strand
CCCAGAGGCACCGGTGGTCGGGGCGCGCGTGTCGGGGGTCGGGGCGGCGGAGCGCGGCGGCGCGCTCGTCTTCCACGCCGGAACGGCGATCCGCGACGGCGCGCTCGTGAGCGCCGGCGGCCGCGTGCTCGCCGTCACGGCGACGGGGAAAACGGTCGACGAGGCGCGTGAACGCGCGTACGCGGCCGTGGGCGAGATCGAGTTCCCCGGCGCGTGCTTCCGGACCGACATCGGGGAGACGGTCATCCGTGTGGCCTGACCCGGGGACCGAGCTTCGTACCGAGGAAGCTCCCGCTTCCCTTCCGATCGTGGAGGAGTTCGAGCAGGGACCGCTGGTCGGGATCCTGATCGGCTCCGAGTCCGACCGCGACGCGATGCAGCCGGCGATCGAGGAGCTGAACGAGCGCGCGATCACGAACGAGCTGCACGTTCTCTCGGCGCACCGCGATCCTCGCGGGGTGGCCGAGTACGCCTCGACCGCCGCCCTTCGAGGCGTCCGCGTCATCATCGCAGCCGCCGGGATGTCGGCGGCGCTCCCCGGGGCGGTCGCCTCCTACACCGAACTCCCCGTTATCGGCGTCCCGCTCACGAGTTCGAAGACGGCGGCCGGCGGGCTCGACGCGATCCTCGCGATCGTCCAGATGCCGCCGGGCGTTCCTGTCGCCTGTGTGTCCCTCGACGGGGCGCGAAACGCGGCGATCCTCGCGGCGAAGATCCTCGCGCAGGGCGGCGGATATCCCGGCGCGCCTCGTCGGCCGCAGCTCGAGCTCTAGCGACGAAACGGCCAGTCCGCTCTTGCGCCGCGCGTCCTCGCGCGTCCGGGGAGCCCGCCGGACCGCGCTCTAGAATCGGGCCGCGTGATCGCGCGTTACACCCGCCCGGCGATGCGCGCGATCTGGGCGGACGAGGGAAAGCTCGCCCGCTGGCTCGACGTCGAGCTCGCCGCGCTCGAGGGGTGGGCGGACGTCGGAACGATTCCACGCGAGACCGTCGACGAGATCGCCGCGCGGGCGGTCGCGCCGACGCCGGATCGCGTCGCCGAGCTCGAGGAGCGGACGCAACACGACCTCGCCGCGTTCGTGGATGCCGTCGCGGAGAGGGTTGGCGCGGGTGGGCGATGGCTCCACTACGGCCTCACGTCGTCCGACGTCCTCGACACCGCGCTTGCGCTCCAGGTCCGCGACGCCGGCGCACTCGTCCTCGCCGGCCTCCGGCGAGCGCTCGACGCCGTCCTCGAGCAGGCGGAGGCACACCGAGACACGGTCACGGTCGGCCGCACGCACGGCGTCCACGCGGAGCCGACGACCTTCGGCGTGAAGGTCGCCGGGTGGGCATTCGAGCTCGACCGCGACCGCGAGCGGCTCGAGCGGGCGCTCGAGGGGATGCGCGTCGGGAAGCTCGCCGGCGCCGTGGGAACCTACGGGGGTGGTGATCCCGAGGTCGAGCGGGTCGCTTGCGAGCGGCTCGGCCTCGTTCCGGAGACGGCCGCGACGCAGGTCGTCCCACGCGACCGGCACGCCGAGCTCCTCTCCGCGCTCGCTCTCTGCGCGGCGTCGCTCGAGCGGTTCGCGACCGAAATTCGCCACCTCGCGCGGACGGAAGTGGGAGAGGTGGCGGAACCGTTTCGCCGCGGGCAGAAGGGCTCGTCCGCGATGCCGCACAAGCGAAATCCGGTCGTCTCCGAGCGAATCTGCGGGCTCGCGCGCGTCGTCCGCGCGGGGGCGACGGTCGCCCTCGAGAACGTGGCGCTCTGGCACGAGCGCGACATTTCTCACTCGAGCGCGGAGCGGGTCGTCTTGCCGGATGCCTTCTGCGGGCTCGACTACATGCTCGACCGCTTCGCGTGGGTCGTCGGAGGACTCTCGGTCGACGTCGACCGCATGCGCCGGAACCTGGACTCGTCGCGGGGTCTCGTTTTCAGCCAGCGCATCCTCCTCGCGCTCGTCGAGTCCGGCCTCGGGCGCGACGAGGCCTACGCGCTCGTCCAGCGGAACGCCTTCCGCGCCTGGGACGAGGACCGCGACTTCCGAGCGCTCGTCGAGGCCGACCCCGTGATCGCAGGACGGCTCCGCGCTTCGGCGATCGCGGCCGCCTTCGACCTCGCCGACTCCCTTCGTCACATCGACGTCGTCTTCGAGCGCCTCGCAGCGCTCCGACCCCAGGAGGCCGTTCATGCCTGATACCGCCGTCCACGTCGGGAGCGGAAAGGTTCGCGAGCTCTACGAGCTCGGGCCGGAGCGTCTGCTCCTCGTCGCGAGCGACCGCATCTCGACGTTCGACGTCGTCCTGCCGACCGAGATCCCGGACAAGGGACGGGTCCTCACGGGCCTCTCCGCCTTCTGGTTCGCGCGCACCCGAGACATCGTCCCGAACCACCTCCTCGCCCTGCACGCTGACGGCCGCTCGGCAGAGGTCGAACGGCTCGCGATGCTCCCGATCGAGTGCGTCGTCCGCGGGTTCCTGGCGGGATCGGGGTGGAAGGACTACCAGGCGACCGGCGCGACGTCCGGCCACGACCTCCCGCCGGGCCTCCGCGAGGCCGACCGTCTCCCGGAACCGATCTTCACACCGGCGACGAAGGCGCGGGAGGGCCACGACGAGAACATCGACCGCGTGCGCGCCGGCGAGCTCGTCGGCGAGTCCCTCCTCGCCGAGGTGGAAGCGGTCTCGGTCGCGCTCTATCGCTTCGCCGCCGACTACGCGGCGGAGCGCGGGATCCTCCTCGCCGATACGAAGTTCGAGTTCGGGTTCGATCGGGGCGGACGGCTCGTCCTCGGCGACGAGGCACTCACGCCCGACTCGTCCCGCTTCTGGCCGTCGGCCGAGTACGAGCCGGGCCGCTTGCCGCCATCGTTCGACAAGCAGTACGTCCGCGACCACTGCGAGGCGCTCGGTTGGGACAAGCGACCGCCCGGCCCCGAGCTTCCGGACGACGTCATCTTGGGGACGCGCTCGCGCTACATCGAGGCGTTCGAGCGCCTGACCGGGATCGCGTTCGACGACTACCTCGCCGACCCCGACGTCGTTCTCGCATGAGAGCGACCATCCTCGTCCGGCCGAAAGCCGGCATCCTCGATCCCCAGGGGGAGGCCGTCGAGAGCTCGCTCCGCGAGCTTGGATTCCCGGTCGGCGCGGCCCGGATCGGCCGCGTGATCGACCTGGACGTCGAGGTCGCGGACGAGCGCGAGGCGCGCGCGGCGGTCGAGCGGATGTGCGAGCGCCTGCTCGCGAACCCGCTCATCGAGAGGTACGAGATCGACGTGGAGGGGGAGCCGTGACCGAGGTTCGCCCGCGCGTCGCCGTCCTCGTCTTCCCCGGCTCGAACGACGACCGCGACGCGGCCTGGGCGCTCGCCGCGCTCGGCGCCGAGCCGGTGTTCGTCTGGCACGCGGACGAGGCGCTCCCACGAGTCGACGCCGCCGTCCTCCCGGGCGGGTTCTCTTACGGTGACTACCTCCGGCCGGGCGCGATCGCCCGCTTCGCGCCCGCGATGCGATCCGTGACGGAGTTCGCCGCCGGCGGCGGCCTCGTGCTCGGGATCTGCAACGGCTTCCAGATCCTCTGCGAGGCCGGCCTCCTCCCCGGCGTCCTTCGCCCGAACGCCTCGCTCGCGTTCGTCTGCCGCGACGTCGGCCTCCGCGTCCAGCGCGACGATACGCCCTTCACGTCCCGGTGCCGACGCGGGCAGCGGCTGACAATCCCGGTGAAGCACGGGGACGGCTGCTGGTTCGCGCCGCCCGACGTCGCAGCCGCGATCGAGGCACGGGGCCAGATCGTCCTTCGCTACGAGATCGGCGACAACCCGAATGGCTCGCTCGCCGACGTCGCCGGCGTGATCAACGAGCACGGGAACGTCATGGGTCTCATGCCGCACCCCGAGCACGCCGTCGACCCGCTCCTCGGCCCCGCCGACGGAGCGCTCGTTCTCTCCTCGCTCGTGGACGCGGCCCGCGAGCGCGTGTTCGCGCACGCCTGAAGCGATCGGGAGAAGGTCCCGGACGCGGCGGGGGTGGGTCGGCCCCCCGGTCTCGGCGCTCACCTCGTTTCGGTGCTGCCGCCTCCTCCCGCAGCGAGATCCGAGGACGCGAGCGCGAGCATGTCCGCAAGCTGGGGATGCTCGCCGAGCGAATCTCGCAGGCGAACGAGGTCCTCCTCACGGAGCGTCACGGGGCCTCGCCGCGCCGCGCCGCCCGTCGTGTACGCGAACCGCACGTAGCGCTCGCCGCGCGCGTCGACGAGGAGCTGGACGGCCGAGACGAACTCCTTCTCCCCCGCGCGCTGGGGGAGCGTCACTTCCTCGAGTACCTGCGTCTCCCCCCACGCCGTCGTCGCCTTCGTCGTCATGCGGCGACCGTAGCGCGCGAAAACGACCGGAAGCGTCACGGCGCCGCACGGAAGCGACGCGGAGTCGTGACAGAGGGAGCGGTGCTCGCCGGGCGCCTAGCGAGCGTGCCGCTCGAGGAAGTCGCGAACGACGGCGAGGTAGCGCTCGTTCTCCTCGACGTACGTCATGTGCCCGCTCTCCTCGAAGACGACGAGCTCGGCGGTTGCAACGCCGCGGGCGATCGCCTCGGCTGCCTCGACGGAGCACGTTCGGTCGTGGCGTCCGACGAGAACGAGGACGGGCTGCGGAATCTCGCTGAGCCGAGCCTCGACGTCGATGCCGCCGTACTCGGCGTTCGCAAACGTCCGAATCACGTCCGGGGAGGACACGCCTCCCTCGATCTCGCGTTCGAAGATGGCGATCCGTGGATCGCGCGGATCGGCGAAGTGGAACGGGAGCTGCTCGTGCAGGAGTTCGTCGCATTCCTCTCGCGTGCGGACGCTCTTCTCGCGCTCCCACGAGGCGGCGACCTGATCGCGGAGCTCGATCGGCTCGAACGTCTCCAGGTTCCGCTCGACGTCGACCAGGAACCGGCTCGCGGGGATACCGCTCGACACGATCGTCTGGGCGGCGTGGCCGGGAAAGTCGACGGCGTGCTGGAGCACGACGAACGCGCCGTACGAGTGCCCGAGCGTCGCGTAGCGACTGAAACCGAGAGCCTCGGCGAGGTCGGTCACGTCGGCCGCCATGCGCTCGAGCGTCCACGTCTCCTCCGGCGCGCGCTCGGACCGGCCCTGGCTCCGCTGGTCGACGAGGACGAGACGGTATTCGTCCGCGAGCGAGTCGAGATACGAGCCCCACATCCGATGGTCGAGGCCCGGCCCGCCGTGGAGGACGATGATCGGGTAGCCGTTCCCACGCTCGACGACGTAGAGGGCCGTGTCGCCGATCGAGACGAGGCGGCCCCCGTCCTCCGCCGAGCGCGCACTCGCACCAGTCACGTGCGCCACCGTTCTCGAGAAGTCACGCGCCCCGCTGTTCGACCAGCTCGACCCGGTAGCCGTCCGGGTCGCGCACGAAACACAGCCTCGAGCCGCCCGCCCGCACCGTGTAAGGCGGACGCTCCGGCTCGATGCCGTGCGCGGCCAGGCGGGAGAGCGTCTCGTCGAGGTCGGCGACGCCGACGGCGATGTGGCCGTAGGCGGTCCCCATCTCGTACATGCGTCCGTCGTGGTTGAAGGTGAGCTCGAGCTCGGCGTCCTGCCCCGGGACGCCGAAGAAGTAGTTCGTCGCCTCGAGCTCGCCGTCGCGGACGATCGGGAGCTCGCGGCGTCGCTCGAACCCGAGCGCCTCGTAGAATGCGCCGCTCCGGTCCGGGTCGGTGATCCGGTACATCGTATGGAGGTAGCGAGTCATGGGCTCGAGAGTAGCGGGCCTCGTCGCGCCCCACGGGAGCCTGGCGCCCCCATCCGCGGCCGTCTCTTCTATCTTCAGAGAGAGAACGCAGCACGTACGGGATGCGGCACAGGGAAGAGGGAGGCAGATCGAGTGGAACGCGGGGTGGACCGGAACGGTTTCCACCAGAGCGTCGTCGATGCGGGTCCTTCCGCTTGCCGCTGACGTGGACTTAGCGAGGACGGGGAAGGCAAAGGAGGAAAACGATGGCCGATCAGTTTCGACGACTCCTGGGACGCGGCTGGTCCCAAGCGGATCAGGCGTCTAGACTTCCTTCGAGGGCGGGAGACGTCGACCGCGAGCGCTCGACGACCCTCCCGGACGTGTCCGTGCCCGATTCTCGACGAAGGAGCGATGAAGTGAACACGCAGCCCCAAGAGCCGTCCGCCGCTGACGCCGCGCCCCGCGAAGTGGAAAGGAACGACGAGCGCGAGTTTGCGAGCCCCGTCGGCCTCGGTGAGCACGTGACCGCGGTCGTCGCGTCGGCACAGCAGGCTGCCGAGCAAATACGAGCGGCGGCACTGAGCGACGCCGAGCGCATCCGGGACGAGGCGCGCGAGGAAGCGAACTCGCGGATCGCGGAAGCAACGCGTGAGGCCGAGAAGATGCGGACCGAGAGCGGAGCGTACAGTCGGGAGGTCCGCCAGGACGCCGACGCGTACGCGGCCGAGAAGCGAAGCGACGCGGAAGCGTACTCCTCGCGTCTTCGTGCCGAAGCCGAGGAAGCGGCCCGGCAGACGCGCGAGGGCGCGAAGCAGGACGCCAAGCGAGCCGAGAAGGACTCGCACCGACGGAGGCAGATTCTGTCGTCTGAGATGGAGCGCTTCGAAGAGCGGCTCCGAAGCCTGCACACCGTTTTCCAGGGGATGACGTCCCAGCTCGAGAACCTGCTTCCCAAGAGCGATGCGCCGGGCGAGGAGGAAGAGCGGAGCGACGAGATGCCGGAGACGCTGAAGCGCGGCGCGACCGAACGCGCCGCGTCGTAAGCCCCTACTGGATGAAGTAGGCGACGAGGATCCCGACGATCGCCGCGACCCCGAGCCCGGCGATCCAGAAGGCGAGCGTCCAGGAGATCGTCGCCACGGCGTACCTGTCGAGACGCCGGGCCCCGGTCGACGCTATCCCGTCGCCTTGACCGTTCGCCGCGAGGGGGACGGCGAGGATCGACGCGGCGCGAGCTCGGGCGTCGAGCTCCGCCTCGACGGCCTCGCGCAATGCCGCGATCTGGTCGTCGATCTCGGCTTGGTCGAGATCCGCGACCGCTCCCGGCGCTGTTGCCACCGGATGCTCGGCGTGCGACTCGTTACTGATCCGACCTCGCAAGGGCTTCACCAGATCCTATTCTTACCCCGTCGCCGGTGCGGTGATGCCTGCGGGTTTGAGACAGACGTCCGTGGAGAGGTGACGTGTTCTCCGCGATCCGCAACGGGTACTGGGTCGTCCACCGCTACGGAGCGGAGAGATCCTCGCGCACGAGGCCCAAGAGGACACCGTCGACCCACTCGCCGTGTCGCCAGTAGGCCTTTCGCTTGACGCCCTCGCGCACGAACCCGCAGCGCTCGAAGTGCGCGATCGCGCGCTCGTTGTACCCGTAGCACTCGAGCTCGACGCGGTGGTAGTTCAGGTCGGCGACGAGGTGACGGGTGAACGCTTCCGTGGCGGCGCGCGCGAGGCCGCGCCCGCGGAAGTCGGGGTGCAGCATGAGGCCGTAGAGGTTCGCGATCCGGCTCCGCCGATTCGAGACGTCAAACGCGACGGAGCCCGCTGGCCAGAGTCTCTCGCCGTCGTCGGCCTCGACGACGAAGCGGCCGCACTCGTGCGGCGAGGCCTCGGCGCGCTCGATCTCCGCCAGGAACGCATCCGCGTCCCGCGGCGAGGCGAAGGCAAGGAACGGTGCAATCTCGTCGTTCACGGCGAGGCTCGCGAGGAACTCGACGTCGTTGGGCTCGGCGCGCCGAAGGCGGAAACCCGGCCCCCGGACGGTCAGGGTCACGGCCGGGGGGCGGCCGGAACGACGGCGCCGCGGCGCGAGACGCGCAGGAAGCCGGAGCCGAGCGCGACACCGGCGAGAATCAGCAGGAGCCCGCCGACCGCGCTCGAGGTCAGCGGTTCGTCGAGAAGGAGCGTCCCGTAGAGGAGCGCTGTGAGCGGGACGAGATAGGTGACGAGTGACGCGCGCGACGCGCCGTGGCTCGCGAGCATCCGGTAGTAGAGAACGAGCGCGACCGCGGTGCCGAGGACGCTGAGTCCCAGGAGGGAGGCGATCGCCTTCCCGCTCGGGAGATCGTGCGGCGCTTGCCAGATCGCGAGCGGCGTCAGAAGCGCGGCCCCGGCGAGCGACGAGCCGACGACGATGACGAGCGGATTCGTCTCCGAGAAACGCGATTGCGCGAAGAGGTTCGCCGCCGCATAGCAAAGCGAGGCGGCCACGACCGCGATCGTCCCCGCGACGGCCCACCAGCCTCCCTCGGGGTTGAACCCCGCGAGGACGGCAACGCCGGAGAAGCCGAGGACGATCCCGACGAGCCGCAGTCCCGTTGCGCGCTCGCTCGGCTTGAACTTGAGCGCGAGGAGCGCAACGAAGATCGGGACGGGGGCGTTCGCGATCGCGGCGATCCCGGAGTCGATGTGCTTCTCTCCCCAAGCGATGAGCGTGAACGGCAGGGCGGCGTTCACGATCCCGAGCACGACGAGGCCGTAGCCTGCCGAGCGGAGATCGCGCGCGGCCGCCCGCGGTCCCTGCTGGACGAGGAGGAGCGGCGCGAGCGTGAGCGCCGAGATGAGAAGCCGCGCGTG
>JALZFU010000154.1 GCA_030861385.1 Actinomycetota bacterium | reverse complement strand
CGCTCGGGTTGGACGGACTCGAGTCACCGACCGCGACCGCTCGCGTGCTCGCTGACGCGCTCGCCGCCAGCCCCGGGATCGCGGTCGAGGCAGTCGTCTTCGCGCTCGCCGCGATCGCCCTGCCCCTCGCTCGCCGGAACGAGCTCTGGGGCGTCGCGATCTGGGGCTCGGCGTTCCTCGCGGCCGCCCTCCTGCTCCCCGCCCTCGCGGGCGAGACGGCGAACGCGCTCGCCCTCGCACCGGCGATCTCGGCGGCGACTCTCGCGCTCGGGGCGACCGTCGTGCGAGCCGCGGGCCGGTAGCTTTTCGCGCTCGTGCCTCGCCGAGCCCGAGGAGAACCGTCGCGTTGGACCTTCCCGTCCTCGGGCAGAATTCGGGGCGCATGAGCGTCCTTCGCAGCATCGAGCACCGGATCGAGTCGCTCGTCGAGGGCGCGTTCGGCCGCGCGTTTCGCTCCCACGTGCAGCCCGTCGAGCTCGCCAGGAAGCTCGCCAAGGAGATGGACGACCACAAGACGATCTCCGTCTCGCGCATCTACGTCCCGAACGAGTACGTGGTCTACCTCTCGCCGCAGGACCGCGAGCACCTGCCACCCGAGGACGCACTCGTGACCGAGCTCCGGGACTACCTCTCGGAGCACGCGCGGCGCGAGGGCTACGCGCTCCTTACGACGCCGCGCGTCCTCTTCGACGAGGACGATGACCTCACGGTCGGCGAGTTCGGGATCGCGACCCGGATGGTGCAGCCGCGGCGACAGGCCGCGGCGACACCCGAGCCGGCGCCGCCCGCCCAGCCCGAGGCGCCCGGAGAGACCCGAATCTACCGACCTGGGCCCGAGACCGCGGCCGTCTCCGCCAACGAGGCCGAGCGTCTGCGCCTCGCTCGCTCGCCGGCCACCCTCGTCGTGAACGGCGAGCGCCACGAGCTCGCCAAGCGCGCCGTTTTGCTCGGTCGCTCGCGCGAGTGCGACATCCGACTCGACGACCCCAATATCTCCCGCCGGCACGCCGAGATCAGGCAGGAGAACGGAGAGTACTGGATCGTCGATCTCGGTTCGACGAACGGCGTTCAGGTCGACGGGAAGCGCGTCGAGCGAGCGCGCCTGACCGGCCGGGAGCGCATCGCGCTCGGCCGGACGGACGTCGTCTTCGAGCTCCCGTCCTGAGAGGGAAGCGCTGGTCGAGCCGATCCTCCTCGGACTCAAGGCCGCGTTCCTCGTCCTGCTCTACCTCTTCATCTGGCGCGTGATCCGTGCGGCGGCGCGCGATCTCCGGGTGCCGCAGGAGAGCTTCGTCCTCGCGCCCGGAAAGGGAGGCGCGCCGCCCGAGGCGCCGGTCCGCGCCGGCCGCCTGGTCGTCCTCTCGAGCCCGTCGCTCCAGGCCGGACAAGCCTTCGAGACGGGGCCCGTCCCGCTCACGATCGGCCGCGCCAAGGAGAACACCGCGGCCCTCGACGGCGACGATTTTGCCTCCGCCCTTCATGCGCGCGTCGAGTCGCAGCGCGATGGAGTATGGATACTTGATCTCGGGTCGACGAACGGGACGTTCGTGAACGGCGAGCGGATGGACGGACGACACCGCCTCCAGGACGGAGACGTGGTGCGAATCGGGCAGACGGAGCTCAGGTACGAACGATGAGAGTCCGCGAGCACGCCGGCGTCACCGACGCAGGCCGGAGGCGCCGGCGGAACGAGGACTCGTTCGTGGTCGACCCACCGTTCTTCGTCGTCGCCGACGGGATGGGCGGCGCGCAGGCCGGCGAGGTCGCCTCCCGGCTCGCCGCCGCGGCCTTCCGCGAGTACCACGACGCCGACGACCTGGACGGCGAGCAGCGCCTCGAGGCGATCATCCAGGAAGCGAACCGCCGAATCTTCGAGCGCGCGCAGGTGGACACCGCGGTCGAGGGAATGGGAACGACGGTGACGGCGGCGCTCGTCGACGGCGGGAGCGTCGCCATCGGCCACGTCGGCGACTCACGGGCGTACCGGGTTCGCGGCTCTCAGATCGAGCAGCTCACCCAGGACCACTCGCTCGTCGCCGACCTCATTCGACGCGGGCGGCTCAAGCCCGAGGAAGCAGACGCGCACCCCCAGCGGTCGGTCATCACCCGCGCTCTCGGTACCGACGCCGACGTCGACGTCGACACGTTCACCGTCGATGCCGAGGCCGGCGACGTCTTCCTCCTCTGCTCGGACGGACTGACGTCGATGGTCGCAGACGACGAGATCCTCGACATCACGCGTGGGAGCGAGAACCTCGATCGACTCGCGAAGGCCCTCGTCAAGGCGGCGAACCGCCGCGGCGGCGAGGACAACGTGACGGTCGTCCTCTTCGCCGTCGATGAAGGGGAGTCCGGGCTCCAGGAGACGGTCCCGATGACGGTCGACGGCCACGGCGACGCGAGCGACCTCGAGGACACGCTCTCCGGCCTCGAGGTGCCGCCCCACCTGCACCCGGCACCGCCGTACGAGGAAGACGCCGACCCCCGCGCGGGCGAGACGGCGATCGGCTGGACGCCGATTCCCGAGCGCGCGGGCGCCGGTTCGCCGGCGCGTCGCGGACGGAGTCGGCGTCGGCGGAGACGCCTCGCCGGCGTCTCGATCGTGCTCACGTTCGCCGCTGTGCTCCTCCTGGCAGCATTCTGGGGCCTCGCGAACGCGCACTTCGTCGGCGCCGAGGAGGACGGCCGTATCGCCGTCTACCAGGGGCTCCCGTACGACTTGGGCGGCGGCGTCTCGCTCTACCGCGCCCGCTACGTCAGCACCGTCCGGGCCGCGCAGCTCTCGCAGGACGAGCGACAGCGCCTGTTCGACCACGATCTCATGAGCTACGCCGCCGCGCGCGACCGCCTCGCGCGCTTCGAGGCGGAAGCACTCCCGTAAGCGGGGCGCCGGTCCTGTGAGCCTTCGCAATCGGGAGCTCCTGAACCTCGTCGTCGTCGGCGCCTTGACCGGGATCGGGTTCGCCGGCGTCTACCTCGCGAGCCAGGACGTGCCCGAGTTCTCGACGACGTCGCTCTCCTACGCGGCGTTCTTCCTCGGCCTCTTCCTCGCAGCGCACGTCGCGCTCCGAACGAGGCTGCCCCTGGCCGACCCGTACCTCCTCCCCATCACGGGAATCCTGACCGTGCTCGGCCTCACGATGATCTACCGCATCGACCCGGACCTCGCCTTCCGGCAGGGCATCTGGGTCGTCGTCGGGATCGCGGTCTTCGCGCTCGTCGTCCTCTTTCTCCGCGACCACCGCTCGCTGGACGCGGTCAAGTACACGCTCGCGGTCGCCGCGATCGGGCTGCTCGCGCTCCCCGCCCTGCCCGGGTTCGGCGCCACGATCAACGGCGCTACGCTCTGGGTTCGCATCGGCCCGGTCGCGTTCCAGCCGGGCGAGTTCGCGAAGGTCCTCCTGGTCGTCTTCCTCGCCGGCTACCTGCGCGACAACCGGGAGCTCCTCTCGCTCGGGTTCGGGCGCGAGGGGATGCCGTCGCCGAAGCACTTCGGACCCCTTCTCCTCATCTGGGGCGGCGCGATGCTCGTCCTCCTCCAGACGAACGACCTCGGCGGCGGTCTCCTCCTCTTCTCCATCTTCCTCGCCATGCTCTACGTGGCGACGGGCCGCTGGCAGTACGTGGCGGTCGGGATCGTCCTCTTCGCCCTCGGCGCCTGGGGCGTCTACCAGGAGGCCGATCACGTCGCCGACCGGATCTCGATCTGGCTCGACCCGTGGGCGGATCCACAGGGCGACGGGTACCAGCTCGTGCAGTCCATCTACTCGATCGCGGCCGGGGGCCTTTTCGGCACCGGCTTCGGCGAGGGCGTGCTCGTCACGCCCGAAGGCGGCACGTACATCCCGTACCTCGAGACGGACTTCATCTACTCGGCGATCGCGCAGGAGCTCGGCCTCGCCGGGGCGACCGCGGTCGTGCTCCTCTACTTCGTCTTCCTCTACCGCGGGTTTCGGATCGCGATGACGGCCGACGACGGCTTCTCGAAGCTCATCGCGGCGGGCCTTACCGCGACGCTCGCGATCCAGGCCTTCATCATCATCGGCGGCGTCAGCGGTCTCATCCCGCTGACCGGGATCACGCTCCCGTTCGTCTCCTACGGAGGCTCGAGCATCGTCGCGAACTTCGCCCTCGTCGCCCTCCTCCTCGTCGTCTCTGACCACGTGAACGAGGCGGCCGAGCGTTAGGGGCCCACCAGTGAACCTCCAGATCCGCCGCCTCTTCTTCTTCTTCTCGTTCCTCTTCGTGGCGCTCGTCGGCATCGGCTCCTACTGGCTGTGGCGAGCACCCGATCTCGAGGCGCGGCAGGGGAATCCGAACCTCGTCGTCCGCCAGCTGACGATCAAGCGCGGCCTCGTCTACGCGGCCGACGGGCGGACCGTCCTCGCGCGGAACCGCCCGCGCGAGGTGCGGGGGCGCACGTGGTACCTGCGGACGTATCCGCAGCGCGGCCTCGCGGCGCACGTCGTCGGCTACTCGACGATCGAGCGCTCGCGAACCGGGCTCGAGCGGTCGCTGAACGACTACCTGACGGGGTCGAACGCGAACCTGCGCACCGTCGTCGATCGGACGCTCGACCAGCTGCGGGGCCTCACCCAGCAGGGAAACGACGTGGTAACCACCCTGGACTCGCGCGCGCAGCGGGTCGCGCTCGACGCCCTCGGGGGGCGCTGCGGGGCCGTCGTCGCGCTCGAGCCTGCGACCGGGCGAGTCCTCGTCATGGCGTCGTCCCCGACGTACGATCCGAACCTGGTCGAGCGCAGCTTCCGGCGAATCGAGCAGGCGAGCGGACCGTGCCAGTCGGCCTCGGTCCTCTTCAACCGTGCGACGCAGGGACCCTTCTTCACGCCGGGCTCCACCTTCAAGGTCGTGACCGCGACGGCGGCGCTCGACTCCGGCCGCTTCACTCCCGAGAGCACCTTCCAAGACCCGGGCTACTGCCTCGAATACGGCCGACGGGTCTTCAACTACGCCGACCAGTCGGGACCGTCGGTCTACGGGACGGTCGATTTCGGGGAAGCGGTCGAGAACTCGATCAACTCGGTCTTCTGCGAGCTCGGGAAGCGGCTCGGCGTGCGGCGCGTGCTCGACTACGCGAAGCGCTTCGGGTTCTACGAGGACCCACCGCTCGAGACGCCCGGGAGCGAGCGTGACGCGAGCGGGCTCTACCAGCACGGCAAGCTCTTCGACCCCAGGGATCCGAACGCGGTCGACCCCGGCCGCCTCGCGTTCGGCCAGGAGCGCCTGCGCGTCACGCCGCTCCAGATGGCGATGGTGGCGGCGACCGTCGCGAACGACGGCGTCCTCATGGAGCCGCACGTCGTCGAGCGGATCCTCGCCCCCGACGGCGACGTCGTGACCCGCACGGAGCCGGACGAGCTCCGCCGGGTCATGAGCGAGGACACGGCAGCCGCGCTGACGACCATGATGGTGCGAGTCGTGGAATCCGGCACGGGCACCGCGGCCCAGATCTCCGGTGTCGAGGTCGCCGGAAAGACGGGAACCGCCGAGACGGGCCGGGAGAACGCGAACGACACGGGGTTCATCGCGTTCGCGCCGGCCGGGGATTCGAAGGCCGCGATCGCCGTCTTCCTCCAAAACCAGGACGGGACCGGCGGCTCGACCGCAGCGCCGATCGCGAAGGCGGTGCTGGAGGCGCTGCTCAAGCGCAGCGCCTAGGGTTAGGACGATGGCCGTCTCGGACACGCTCATCAACACGCTTTTCGACCGGCGCTACCGCATCCTCCGCCGTCTGGGCTCGGGCGGGATGGCGAACGTCTACCTCGCCGAGGACGAGGAGCTCGGCCGCCGCGTCGCGATCAAGATCCTGAACGACCGCTACGCGACGGACGAGCTCTTCAACGAGCGGTTCCGGCGGGAGGCGACGTCCGCGGCCGCGCTCTCGCATCCGAACATCGTCTCGATCTACGACCGAGGCGAGGCCGATGGTCGCCCCTACATCGCGATGGAGGTGATCGAGGGTCGAAGCCTCAAGGAGCTCATCGTGACGAGCGGCGCCCTCCCGATCCCGAAAGCGATCGAGTACGCGAAGCAGATCCTGAACGCCCTTCGCTTCGCGCACCGAAACGGGATCATCCATCGCGACATCAAGCCGCACAACATCCTGCTCGGCCCCGAGGAGCGGCTGAAGGTGACCGACTTCGGGATCGCGCGCTCGGGCGCCTCGCAGATGACCGAGGCAGGGTCGATCATGGGGACCGCGCAGTACCTCTCGCCCGAGCAGGCGCGCGGGGCGCCGGTCACGGCGGCCTCGGATCTCTACTCGGTCGGCGTCGTCCTCTACGAGATGCTGACCGGGAAGACGCCGTTCAACGGCGAATCGCCGATCGAGATCGCCATGAAGCACCTGAACGAGGCCCCACGGCCACCCTCTGAGCTTCGACCCGAGATCCCCCCCGAGCTCGATCAGATCGTCCTGCGAGCGCTCACCAAGGATCCGGGCGAGCGCTACC
>JALZFU010000145.1 GCA_030861385.1 Actinomycetota bacterium | reverse complement strand
CCGCGGAGAACGTCTTGATCCGGTCGCCCAACGAGACCGCGTCCGCCGCGTCCTCCTCGAGAAGCTCGCTCATCAGGCAGACGATCGACGACGAGTCGAGCCCGCCCGAGAGGCAGGTGCCGACGGGAACGTCGGCGACCAGTCGCCGCGCCACCGCCGTCTTCCATAGGGCTCTGAACGCGACGGGGTCGGGCTCGACGGACCTCGAGAGCTCCGGCTTCCAGTAGACGCGTCGATCGAGGCCCCTCTCGTCGATGACCGCGTAGCTCGCGGGCGGGAGCTGATCGACGCCCTCGAAGAACGTCCGTTCATCGTGGTCGTGGAGGCCCGAGACGAGGTACTCGTAGATGCGCTGCTCGTTCGGAGCCGGCGTCAGGTTCGGATCCTGCAGGAGCGATTTGATCTCCGACGCGAAGAGCAGCCGGTCGCCGGAAGCCGCGTAGTAGAGCGGCTTGATCCCGAAATGGTCGCGGGAGAGAACGAGCTTCGGCTGCTCGCCGCGCATGTCGCTAATGGCGATGCCCCACATGCCGTTGAAACGCGCGAAGCAGTCAGGGCCGTACTCCTCGTAGGCGTGGACGATGACCTCGGTATCCGACTGGGTGCGAAAGACATGGCCGCGGCTCGTCAGCTCCGCGCGAAGCTCGCGGTAGTTGTAGATCTCGCCGTTGTGGACGACGCGAACGGTCCCATCCTCGTTCGCCATCGGCTGCTGGCCGCGCTCGAGGTCGATGATCGAGAGGCGTCGGTAGCCGATGCTCGCGGCGCTCGTCTCGAAGAAGCCGTCGTCGTCCGGCCCCCGGTGCCGGATGACGACAGCCATCGCGTCGAGCAGCGCACGATCCGGCGGCCCCCAGAAGCCCGCAATTCCGCACATCTCAGGCGGTTATCAGCGCGCTACGCCGCGACGATGGAGACGGGTGTCCCGATGTGGACCTGCTCGAAGAGCCACTCGGCGTCGGAGACGTGCATGCGGATGCATCCGTGCGAGACCGAGTAGCCGACCGAGGAGGCGTCGGGCGTCGCGTGGATGCCGACACCCGGTGCGGAGAGCCCCATCCAGCGCGTGCCGAGCGGGTTGCCGGGACCCGGCGGAATCGCCTCCGACCCCTGCGCCCAGTCGGAGTCGGGCGGGCGCCACCAGGGGTCCACCTGCATGTCGACGATCTCCCAGTCCCCCGTCGGCGTCGGGTACGCCGCCTGTCCAGTCGCAACGGGGAATGTCTGCCAGAGGTTCGGCCCGTCGTAGAGCACGAGCTGGTGCGAGTCGCGCATGATGACGATCACCGGGCCGAAGGTGTCACGCGTGACGTCGGGTTCGACCCTTCTGGTGGCGAGCGGGATCGGCCGGCGCCAGCCGTTCTTGAGCGCCCTCGTGATCCGGGCGGCCATCGCCCGGCGCTCGACGCGGAGTCCGGGCCGGCCCTCGGTGATGATCGGCTGCAGGTCGCTCGTCAGTCCGACGTACTCGGCGTCCTTCGCGGGCCGCGACAGCTTGCGGTCGAGCCCGGCGACGTAGTGCCTCAGCCGCTGGGCGTTGATCGTGACGCGGAGGCGGACCCGTGCGCGGGGTCGCGCGTACAGCGCGTGCGTGACCGCCGCTCCCGCGAAGGCATGCGCGCCGAGCTCGTGCGGGCTCTCCCGCCAGCGCTTCCCGCGAAAGGCGAAGCGCAACGGCCGCTCGAACGCCGCGCGAACGCGCAGCAGCGCGGGCTCGGCCGAGAGCCCGGCAACACGAACGTTGCCGATCATGACACCCGGCCGGATCCTCGTGGGCGGCGGATTCGCGCTCGGCGCCGCGACGCCGACGCCGGCAAGCGCGAGAATCGAGAGGGCAACGAGCCGATACATGAAGCGTCGATTGTATTCGCCGCTTCGGCGACGCGCTACACGCTGCGCTCCTCTCGGTGATGCGCTAATCGGTCACGCGCAAGCGCAGCAGGACCCAGATCGCCCTGACGCCGTCGCGCCAGCCGATCTTCTTTCCCTCCTCGTACGTCCTCCCGTAGTAGGCGATCGGCACTTCGTACACCCGCAGCTTGCGCTTGCAGACCTTCGCCGTCAGCTCGGGCTCGACCCCGAACCCCTGCTCCCGGAGGTCGAGCGAGCGGAGGACATCGGTGCGAAACGCCTTGTACCCGGTCTCGATGTCGGAGAGGGTCGTGTTGTAGAGCATGTTCGTCAGGAGGCTGAGGAAGCGGTTGCCGACGAGGTGCCAGAAGAGGTAGGCCCTTTGCGGGCGGCCGCCGATCAGGCGCGAGCCAAAGACGACGTCGGCCGCGCCCCTCACGATCGGCTCGACGAGGGCGGGAACCTCGGCCGGGTCGTACTCCAGGTCGGCGTCCTGGACGACGGAGACCTCGCCTTCGGCATGCGGAATCGCGGTCCGAATGGCCGCCCCTTTGCCGGCGTGCGGACGCCGGAGGACGACGACGCCGTCGCGGCCCCGCGCCCACCGCTCGAGGACGGCAGGAGTGCCGTCGGTCGAGCCGTCGTCGACGACGATCAGCAGCTTCTCGACATCGAGCTCCTCGACGCGATCGAGCACTTCCTCGACCGTGCGTTCCTCGTTGAAGACCGGGATCAGGAACGAGATCTTCACGCGCGACGGCGTCCGTCACGCGGGCGGTCCGAGGGGCGACACGCGCGCGCTCGTCCGATGCCCGCGCGATCGCCTCGCTTGCCTCAGCCCGCGCAGCGCTCGTCGGCGATGGTGAGCGCGTCGTCGAGAACCGCGACGCCCTCCTCGAGCTCCTCGGCCGTGATCGTCAGGGGCGGCGTGATCATGACCACGTTCCAGTGGACGAAGAGGTAGAGACCGCGCTCGAGGGCGGCCTTCGTCAGGCTCGTCACCGGCGCAGCGGCGGCGCCCGTCGCATTGAACGGGACGAGCGGCTCGCGCGTCTCGCGGTTCCGGACGAGCTCGAGGCCCCAGAAGAGCCCGAGCCCGCGAACCTCGCCGATCGAAGGATGGCGGTCGGCGAGGCGCGGCAGCTCCGCCTCGAGGTACTCGCCCATCGCGGCCGCGTTCTCGACGATCGCCTCCTCACGGAACGCCTCGATCGACGCCACGGCGGCGGCGGACGCGAGCGGGTGACCGCTGTAGGTGAGCCCGCCCGCGAAGAACTTGTCCCGAACCCACTCCGCGATCGGCTCGGAGATCACCATCGCGCCGAGCGGCACGTAGCCCGAGTTGATGCCCTTGGCGACGGTCAGGATGTCGGGAACGACGTCCCAGTGCTCGCAGGCGAACCAGCGGCCCGTGCGCCCGAACCCGGCCATGATCTCGTCGAGGATCAGGAGGATGCCGTGACGGTCGCACACCTCGCGAATCGCCTGCAGATAGCCATCGGGTGGGACGATGATCCCGTTCGTCCCGACGACGGTCTCGAGGATGACGGCCGCGACCGTCTCCGGGTTCTCGTACTGGAGGATCTCCTCGAGGTGGGGCGCGCCGGAGCAGACGGGACACGGGTCGGGGTGACCGGCCGGGCAGCGGTAGGTGTACGGGTCGAGCATCCTGACGACTCCCGGAATTCCCGGCTCGGCGGCCCAGCGGCGTGGATCGCCGGTGAGCGTGATCGCTCCGCCCGTGGCTCCGTGGTAGGAGCGGTAGCGGGCGATCACCTTGTGCCGCCCGGTGTACCAGCGGGCGAGCTTGATCGCGTTCTCGTTCGCCTCCGCCCCACCGTTCGTGAAGAACGACATCCTCAGGTCGCCGGGGGTCACCTCGGCAAGCAGCCGTGCGAGCTCGCTCCGGGGCTCGGTCGCCATCGGCGGCCCGATCGTGCAGAGCCGCTCGGCCTGCTCCTTGATCGCCGCGACCACCTTCGGATGCTGATGGCCGATCGAGACGTTGACGAGCTGCGAGGCGAAGTCGAGGTAGCGCCTGCCCTCGTAGTCCCAGAAGTAGCGTCCCTCGGCGCCCGCGACCGGAATCGGGCTGATCGCGTCCTGCACCGACCACGAGTGGAGGACGAAGCGTCTCGCATCCTCGGCGACGCGCCGGCCGATCTGCGGGTCGGTCTCGATCAGCGCCACGCGCGCAGCTTACC
>JALZFU010000106.1 GCA_030861385.1 Actinomycetota bacterium | reverse complement strand
GGCTCGTACCGCCCATCACGGCGCGTCACGAGCGAGTCCCAACCGTACGCGCCGAGGAACGACCAGAGCGTGACCGCCCGGACGTCTGCGCCTTCGGCGCGCACTCGCTCCGCGCCGCGCCAGACTTCCAGGAGCCAGCGGAGCTGCTCCTCGCGCGTGCAGCCGTTGTGCGCCTCGGTGACGGCGACGGGGAGCCCGTAGCGATCCCACGTCTCCCGAAGGAGCGCCGCCGGCCCGGCGGGGCCCTCCGCCGCGACGCGGGCGGCGAGCACGTCGGCGTAGGGCTCGCGACCGTTGCCGCCGCGTGACTCGACCGGATAGCGCTCGAGGCGCTCGTCGAGGAAGCGCTCGCTCGAGAGGTAGTGGTTGACCCCGACGAGGTCCGGCGGGCACGGATTCGCGGCGAACCAGGCAAGCTCGTCCCCCCGCACGCCGGCATCTCGGAGCCACCGGCCGACCACCCCCTCGACGGTGAATCGTCCGCACAGGAGGTCGAACGTGAGCCAGCGCCGCTCGTTCTCGTATTCGGCCTGGTACGCGAGCGACGGTGTCGCCCACGTCTTCCCGAGATCCTCCGTCTGGACGAGTCGCGCCTGCGGGACCGCCTCGCGGATCGCGCGCATCGCGAGGACGACCCCGCGGCACTCGTTCAGGAGGCAGCGGGCGAACGTGAGCGGGTCGCGGCCGTGGGGATACCAGTGGCCGTAGAGGCCGCTGAACCGCGCCGTCGTGAGCGGCTCGTTGACGGGGGTCCAGTCTTCGACCCACGGGTAGCGCTCCGAGACCGCGCGGGCGTACTCGGCGAGCTTCTCCGCGAAGGCGGGGTCGAGGAGGCTCGTCGACTCCGGGCCGCTCCCGTGGTGGACGAGCCCGACGATCGGGCGGAGGCCGAGCTCGCGAAGCCGCGCGAGGCGCTCGTCCGGCCAGGACCAATCGGCACGCCCGACGCCGTGCCGAGCGACGCGCTCCCAGAGGACGGGATAGCGGACGGCCGAGACGCCGAGGCCGGCGAAGAGGTCGAGGTCCGCTAAACGGCGGTCATGGCCGGTCAGGACGAGCTGATCGAAGTACTCGTCCCCAACCCGGTTCACCGTGCACTCCGGCCCCGCCCACAGCTCGAGCGGCGGCGTGGAGCGGCCCGCTGATCCCATCTCGCGGCTCCTCGTCGGATGGCTTGCCGGCGATTCGGTCGTAGACGGCGAGCGCCTGGGCCACGACCTGATCCATGTTGTAGTACTTGTACGTGGCGAGCCGTCCCACGAACTCGACCTCCGCCGTCGCGTCGGCGAGCTCCTTGTACTGCTTGTACAGGACGCCGTTCTCGGGCCGCGGGACCGGGTAGTAGGGGTCGCCTTCCGCGCGCGGGAACTCGTAGACGATGCTCGTCTTCGGATGCTCCTGGCCCGTCAGGTACTTGAACTCCGTGATCCGCGTGTACTCGTGGTCGTTCGGGTAGTTCACGACGGGTGCCGGCTGGAACGCCGGTACGTCGTGCGTCTCGTGGCGGAACTCGAGCGAGCGGTACGGGAGCTTGCCGTAGCAGTAGTCGAAAAACTCGTCGACGGGGCCCGTATAGATCATCCGCCGGTAGGGGATCAGCCGCTCGATCTCGCGGTACTCGGTGCCGATGAGGATCTTGATCCTCGGATGCGCGAGCATCCGCTCGAACATGCGAGTGAAGCCGTGCAGCGGCATCGCCTGGAACTCGTCGAGGAAGTAGCGGTCGTCCCGATTCGTCCGGGTCGGGACGCGTGCCGTCACCGAGGCGTCCAGCTCGGACGGGTCGAGGCCCCACTGCTTGCGCGTGTAGCCGCGAAAGAACGTCTCGTAGAGCTCCCGTCCAACCGTCCCCACGACGACGTCCTCCGACGTGCGCGCACGCTCGACGGGCTCGGCCCGTGACGCGAAGAAGTGCTCGAGCTCGTCCGATCGGAGGTCGAGGCCGTAGAGGCCGTTCACCGTGTCGAGGTTGATCGGAATCGGAAGGAGCTTGCCGTCCACTTGGGCTCGCACGCGATGCTCGTACGGCCGCCATTCCGTGAAGCGCGACAGGTACTCGAACACACGGGCCGAGTTCGTGTGGAAGATGTGCGGCCCGTACCGGTGAACGAGGATCCCTGCCTCGTCGTAGTGGTCGTACGCGTTCCCGCCGATGTGCGGTCGACGGTCGACGACGAGGACGTCCATGCCCGCCCCCGCCGCCAGACGCTCCGCGAGGACGCTCCCGGCGAAGCCGGCGCCGACGATGAGGTAGTCGAAGCGCTTGATGCGGCGGCGGGCAGGCGCCGCCGGCGCCGAGACGACGGAGTCCACGAGGTCCGCCATCCGCTGCCAGGTCTGGTCCCACGACTGCTCGGCGAGAAGAGCGTCGACGCGATCGAGGCGGTCGCCCTCGGGCTCCGCGAGCGCGCCCTCGCAGGCGGCGACGAACTCGTCGACCGTCCGCGCGATCCGGACGAGCCCCAGTTCCCCGTACGGGCGGGCGACGTCCGTGACGGGCGTCGAGACGACGGGCTTCCCGGCGGCGAGGTATTCGGGGATCTTCGTCGGGCTCACGAACCGCGTCGCCTCGTTCAGCGCGAACGGAAGCAGCGCGACGTCCCAGCCGGCCAGGTACGCGGGAAGCTCCTCGTAGCGCTTCCCGCCGAGGTAGTGGATGTTCGGCTCGCGGGCGAGCGCCTCCGAGTCGAACTTCGGGACCGACGGGCCGACGACGACGATCTCCCAGCTCGGCCGCGCCCGCGCGACGCCGCTCAGGAGATCGAAGTCCATCCGCTCGTCGATGACGCCGTAGAACCCCAGTCGCGGATGGGCGAGCGACGCTTGGTCGGATGGGTCGGGAAGCGCTTCGCGCGCGCCGGCGAAGTGAGGCGTGTCGACACTCGACGGGAAGAGGTGCACGCCTCGGTGACGGCGCCGCTTCGCCTCGTAGAGGCTCTGGCCTCCGGTGAAGACGAGGTCGGCACGCTCGAAGAGCTCCTCCTCACGAAGGCGGAGCTCGGGAGGGGCACCGGCGAAGAGCGAGAGCTCATCCATGCAGTCGTACACCGTCGCGAGCGGCTTCAGATGTCGTGTCCAGGCGACCGCCATCGGCGTGTAGAGCCACAGGACGTAGTCGTCGATCTCGTGCTCGACGAAGAGCTCGTCGAGGAGCGTCCGCTGCATCGCCTCCGCGGCGGGCGTCGTCGTTCCCTCCGGGAGCCGCGGCGTCGCCACCGTGACGCCCTTCCACTCGTCGAAGAGGTCGAGCCGCGGCTGGCTGCCCACGAGCGGCTCCCAGTCGCCGTCGCCGAACGTGGGCTCCTCGACATAGAAGACGCGCCGGTCGCGCGCGGCGCGCGTCAGGAGGTGTTGCGGCCGCTGGAAGACGAACGCCCAGCGCAGGTGTGAGACGCAGATGAGGTCGTACGATCCGTTCAGGACTCCCCCTTGCGAAGTCCGCCTTCTCTACCCTCGAAAACCGGACAAAAACTCGGCGCGCGCAGACGGTACCCGTCCGGTCGCCAACGCGCGGCGGTAGCGGCGCGGGTAGCCGCTCCTCACGGCCGCTCGCCTGCGGTATTCGATGCGGTACGTGCTCTTCCGTGCGCGCGACTCAGACGCTCTTCGCGAGTGGAACGTCGGGCACCCGTGCGCCCAGGCCTTGCTGATCGACTAGGACGGCCTAGACGACCTGCGCGACCTGATCCGCTCGCACCATCGCCGCGGCCTCCTCGCGCTCGTGGACTCCGAGCCGGCGGAGCGCGAGCTTCACGTGCGTGCGCACTGTGTGCGGCGAGATGACGAGGAGTTCGGCGATGTCGCGCGTCGAGAGGCCGTCCGCGTAGAGCTCCAGGATCTGCCGCTCGCGCGCCCTTCCACTCGCGGAGAGCGTCTGAGT
>JALZFU010000228.1 GCA_030861385.1 Actinomycetota bacterium | reverse complement strand
CGCGAGCGCGGGCCGGTCGTGTCGAACGAGAACGCGAGCACGAGTCCGACGATCAGCGGGATCGCGGGCAGGTACGTCCCGAAATCGTCGACGAACCCGCTGATTCCGAGATCGCCGCTCCAGCGGTCGAAACGGCCTTCCTCGACGCCGGTCTGGGGCTGCCTCGCGAGCGCGATCCATCCGCCCACGACGAGCGTCGGCAGGAAGCCGAACAGGAAGACGGTCGGGCTCATCGTCGGCCAGCCCCACTTCGTCCAGCCGCCGAAGAGCTGGGAGAGCCCGAGCGCGAGCCCCGCACCGGCGAGAAGCGCCATCGCCACCCAGTACTCGCTCGTCGAGGCCGCGTCGAGCGCGCCCGCGACCGCATTTGCGAGCCAGATGAGAAGCCCAGCGGCCACGACCCCGAGGAGCGTGAAGAGGGCGCGAACGAGTCCCGGTCGCGTCCCAGTTCGCTCCCTCCCCCGATCGCGCTCATCGATTCGGTCGACGGCCCTTCCACCCGTCGTCCGCCGTCGAAAGAGTCCCATTGCTCACCCCATTCGGTCGCTTGCGGAATCCGCAGCATGCAGGAGTTTTCCCGTTTGTCGAACGGACGTAACGGGCCGGTGGTTACGCCTCTGCGCCGGGGCTAGAGCGCGCGACGGCGCGTCTCGAAGGCAGACGAGTCGAGCTCGGCCCGAAACGCGGCCACCATCGCCTCTCGGTCGGCCTCGAAGATGTGCTCGACGACGCCGACTCGCCGGTCGTTGTAGAACGGTTCGTCGACGTGCCGCGCCGTGACGACGTTCACAGACGTGCGCGCGCACGCGGGGCATCGGACCGCGACGCCGACGCTGTCCGCGGCGGGTGCGAGGAGGCGGAAGGCCGACGGGAACATCGGCCGCGAGCGGCCCTCCGGGTAGCAGAAGAAGCTCCACGGCCACTCACCCCCACCGATCCGCCGCGCCGCTTGCTCGACGAGATCGGCGGCACTGGGCTCGAGCCGACGCGTCATCACGTTGAAGAAGGCGACGGCGGCGGCGCCGAGCGGCGCCCAGTCGAGCTCCTCGTGCGTGACGAGCCCGTGGTGGTCGTCGCCGCACGGACAGGCGAACGTGACCTTGTAGATCGCAGGATGCGCCGTCCCGGCGAGGCGGTCGAGCGAGCGAAAGCGCGACAGGCGCACGCAAGCCTCGCCGGCGAGGGGGCAGCGGAACGTGTAGCGCCCGCTCAGTCCGTCGTACATCGTCCTCTCGGTATCGGCAGCCGCATCTCGATCCCGATTCCCCCGCGCGGCGGTTAGTACTGGATCAGCGCATGGACGTCGTAGCCCGTGAGCTTCTCGCGCCCCTTCAGGAACGTGAGCTCGATCACGAACGCGAGCCCAACCACCTCCCCGCCGAGCTGCTCGACGAGGTTGCACTTCGCGCGCGCCGTCCCGCCCGTCGCGAGGAGGTCGTCGTGCACGAGGACACGCGCTCCGCCCGTGATCGCGTCCGCGTGAAGCTCGAGGGAATCGACGCCGTACTCGAGCTCGTACTCCGCGCTCACGGTCTCCCAAGGGAGCTTCCCCGGTTTGCGTGCGGCGACGAACCCGCAGCCGAGGCGATACGCGAGCGCGCCGCCGAGGATGAAACCTCTCGCCTCCGCACCGAGGATCAGGTCGGGGCGCCGCGGTCCGGCGAAGTCGGCGAGCGCGTTCACCGTCTCGCGGAACGAGTGAGGGTCCGCGAGGAGCGGCATGATGTCCTTGAAGACGATCCCTGGGCGCGGGAAGTCGGGGATGTCGCGAATCTTCGCCTGGAGGTCGACCACGGCGCAGAATTGTAGGAGCGCGCACGGTCGTACGGGCGGGAGGCGAGCCGCCCGCTAGACGAGCGAGCGGAGCGCGCGCCAGAAGAGGAGCTGGGAGAGCTCCTGAGAGGCCGCCGCGAGCGCTTCCAGATCCTCGATCCCCGCGAGCCGACGCTCGGGGTTTCGCGAGCGGAGCGCGGGAGCGACGATCTGCTCGAGGAGTCCAGCCGCGGACGACGCGCCGTTGCGGATGCTTCGCAGGTTTCTCGGCGCGATCCCGTAGCGCGCGAGGCGCGCACACGCGGCGGCGACGTCGGCGTCCCGCTCGGGGTAGCGGCGCTCGCCGTCCTCCAGCGCCGGCTCGAGGATCCCGTACTCCTCGAGCTCGCGCACGAAGGCGGCGTCCGTCCCCGAGCGTTCGCAGAGCGTCCGGAGATCGATGTGCGGCTCGCGCGCCGCGAGGAGGGCGTCGGCCGAGCGCCGCCGCGCGCGGCGCTTCGCCCCCGGCGAGGCGAGCTCTTCCCGGATCACGCGGAGCGGCAGGAACTCGTCGCGCTGGAGGCGGAGTATCGTCCGGAGGCGATCGACGTCGTCCTCGCTGTACAGGCGGTACCCGCTCCGCGTGCGCCGGGGCGCGAGGAGCCCTCTCCCTTCGAGGTATCGGATCTTCGAGATCGAGATGTCCGGGAACTCGTCGGCCAGCCGATCGCGCACGGCGCCGATCGTCAGGCGCCGCTCGTTCGTCCCCTCGGCCGCGACCGCCATCCGCTCAGTGCGCGAGGAAGGTGAGCCGGTACTTCCCGATCTGCACCTCGTCTCCGTCCTCGAGGTTCGCTCGCTCCACCCGACGGCGGTTCACGTACGTGCCGTTCAGGCTCCCGGTGTCCTCGATCACGTAGCCGCCGTCTGTGCGGGAGAGCACCGCGTGCGAGCGGGAGACCGTGACGTCGTCGAGGAACACGTCCGCGTCGGGCGAGCGGCCGATCTCGACCCGGTCGGCGGCAAGCGGGAACGTCTCGCCCTGGCGCCCGCCGCCCGAGCGGACGATGAGCGCCGTTCCCTCGATCGGGAGCTCGTCGAGCGGCGCCGCCTCCGCATCGGCCACCTCCTCGGGCGCGAACGTCATTGTCGTGTGCCCGCCCGAGTCGTCGCGGACGAGGAGCGCTCCGCACTTCGAGCAGTAGTTCGCGCTCTCCGGATTCTGAAAGCCGCACTCGGGGCAGCGAAGGCGTGTCATCGCGTGGCCGCCGGCGGCTCGCCGGGGGGGTTCGGCGGCGCGGCGCGCGACGCGAGGATCGCGGCGAGCCTGTCGATGTCCACCTCGTAGAGCGGACTTTCGCCCTCCTCCCCCACCTGCCGCTGAAGGCGAGCCTGCAGCTCGGCCTTCAGGATGTCGATCTTTCCGTGCAGGAGTCGCCGGCGGTACGAGACCTCGTGCTCCTCCCGGATGAGGCGGTCGATCAGGTCACGCAGGTCGGCGTCGGCGAGCGTCTTCAGATCGGGAAGCGGTTCCACACGATCCTCCACGGGACGGGAGCGGGTGCCGTCGACAGTAAACCATCTTCCAGGGCGATCCTTCAACCTCGACTTTAGGGTTCGTGGCTCGGTTACGCCTCGTCGGGGGCGGCGATGATCTCCTCGACGAGGGAGGTGAACTCATTGTCCAGGCGCGCGGAGTCGGCCTCGGTCGCCCCCTCGGCGAAGACGTGGACGATCGGCTCGGCTGGATCGGGGAGCACCTGAGCCCACCCGCGCTCGTCGAAGACCTTGATGCCGTCGAGCGTGTCGACCTCGCGGTCTTTCATCCGCTCCGCGAGGACGCGCATGACGGCGCCTTTCCGGCCCCACGGGCAGCGGAGCTCGCGGTGGACGACGCGGGGCGTCGGGAGCTCCGCGACGAGGGCCGACAGGGGTCGATCGACGGGTGCGAGGAGCTCGAGGAGCTTGCAGAGGCTTGCGACGCCGTCGTAGCCGGGCACGAACTCGGGGAAGACGAAGCCGCCGCTCGCGGATCCGGCGAACACGACGCCGTCGCGCGCGGCGGCGCGCGTGAGAGACGCGAGCGAGGCGGGCGTCCGTTCCACCTCGAGCCCGGTTCCGCGAACGACGCGCTCGACGAGGCTCGTGACCGTCACCGGGAACGCGAGTCGCCCGCGGCGGCCGTTCGAGCCGATAAGGGTGAGAAAGAGAAGCAGCTCCTGCTCGGGCGGAACCTCCCGCCCCCGCTCGTCGACCAGGTAGATCCGCTCGGCGCTTGCGTCGAGGACGACGCCGAGGTCGGCGCCGACCGCTGCGACGAGCTGCTTGGCCTGCTCGAGTGACTCCGAGAGGGCCACCCGGCCGGTCGGAATCTTCTCCCGGACGTACGCGTGCACCGCGACCGACTCGACCCCGAGCGGGCCGAGCACGAGCGGCGAGACGAGCGAGGCCGACGAGTAGCCGTATCCGACGACGATCCGGAAGCGGCGCGCGCGGATCGCATCGACGTCGAGCGTCCGCAGGAGGTCCTGCGCGTAGCTCTCGGCCGCGCGGGCGGGAAACCGGATCTCGCCGACCTCGGCCGCGGTCGCGCGCCGGTACTCCTGACGCGAGAAATGCTTCTCGATCTCCTTCACGAACCCGGCGGACGCCTGCACGCCGGGCGGTTCGTAGATCTGGATCTCCACTGCTTCGGGGTCGGTCGGGTTCGGGGCGACGTGGAGGCCCGCCTCGAACTCCTCGCTCGTCAGGAGGTGGCGGTTCACCGCGGCCGGCATGACGCGAAGGTCGGCGACGTTCACCCCGGTCGCGTTGATGCCCGCAAGGACCGCGCGGCGCACCAGACGGCAGGCGGGCGACGCCTCGCGGCTCGTGACGACGCGGGCGCCGCGCTCGAGGGCCGTCCCGAGGGCGATCCCGATGCGAAGAGCGGTCTCGGGCGTCAGATCGACGTTGATGAGGCCGCGGATCCGCTCGCGCGCGAAGAGCGTCGAGGTGGCGCGCGCCTCCCAGATGACGTTCCTGTCCACCTGTGTTCCGGGCTCGATCTCCTTGAACGGGTAGATGCGAACGCCGGGGAAGACGACCGCCTCCTCGCCGACCGTCGTCTGGTCGCCGATCGCGGCGCCCTCGTGGAGTCGCGCATGCTCGCGGATCGAACACGAGCGCCCGACGATCGCTCCCTCGACCACGGCGCTTCGCCCGATGTGCGTTCCGCCGTCGACGATCGAGCGGGCGGTGCGCGCGTGCTCGCGGAGCGTGACGCTCGCCGAGAGGACGGAGTACGGCCCCACGCACGCGTCGGGCGCGATTCGGCAGTAGTTCCCGACGAACGCCGGACCCTCGACGGAGGCGACCTCGTCCAGCGCGACGCCCTCGCCGACCCAGACGTTCCCGCGAAGGCGGATCCCCGGGACGGTGAGGCGCACCTGTTCGTCGAGCGCGTCGAAGTTCGCCTTCCGGAACTGGTCGAGGTTCCCGATGTCCTGCCAGTAGCCCTCGGCGACGTAGCCGTAGAGAGGCCGTCCCTTCGCGAGGAGGAGCGGGAAGAGCTCCTTCGAGAAGTCGTACGGCCGGTCGTCGGGGATGTGACGCAGAACCTCCGGCTGCATCACATAGATCCCAGTGTTGATCGTGTCCGTGAAGACCTGCGACCACGAGGGCTTCTCGAGGAAGCGCTCGATCCGGCCGTCCTCGTCGGCGACGACGATCCCGAACTCGAGCGGGTTCTCGACGCTCTTCAGCGCGATCGTGACGAGCGCCTCGCGCTCGCGGTGGAAGCGAACGAGCTCGGTGAGGTCGATGTCCGAGAGCGCGTCGCCCGAGATGACGAGGAACGGCTCGCCGAGAGCCTCCTGGGCGAGCTTCACCGACCCGGCGGTGCCCGCCGGGGTCTCCTCGACGGAGTAGCGGATGTGGACGCCGTGGGCTTCCCCCGTCCCGAAGTAGCCGCGGATCGCCTGCGGCATGAACGCAAGCGTGAAGACGACATCCTCGAACCCGTGCCCGCGCAGGAGCTCGACGATGTGCTCGATGCACGGCTTCCCGACGATCGGGACCATCGGCTTCGGCTGGTTCGACGTGAGGGGCCGCAGGCGCGTCCCCTCGCCTCCCGCCATGACGACCGCCTTCACCGTCTGCGCACCTCGCGCCACGCCTTGACGGCGTACGCGCCGGCGGCGGCGACGCCGAGCGCGAGGCCCGTCCAGAACAACGAGAGCGGCCATGCGGTTCCTGGGCCGGAGGCGAGGACGCCGACGATCGAGGCGTACAGGACCCAGGTCGCAAGCTTGCCGAGGAAGTTGACCTCGAATTCGTAGCCGCGTCCTCGAACGGCGGGGTAGGCGAGAAGGAGGGCGCCGTCGCGCGCCGCGATGACCGCGAGCGCGGGCCACGGAAGCCGCCCGTCGACCCAGAGGATCACGACCGCCGCGTCGATCATGAGGCGGTCAGCGAGTGGATCGGCGAACCTCCCGAACTCCGACTCCACACGCCAGCGCCGCGCCAACCAGCCGTCCACCTGATCCGTGGCGCCCGCGAGGGCGAAGACGGCGGCCGTCGCCCAGCTTCCAGAGCCGTCGTCGGCGAGCGCCATCGCGACGAAGAGCGGGATGAGGGCGAAGCGAAAGACGGTGAGCGCGTTCGGGAGCTGCGCGAGCGTTGCCGGAACCGCGCGGGCCGCCATGTTGGTCGGAATGGTATCCGGCGCCGTTTCGGCCCGGAACGCGGCCTCTTTTCCGCCGGCGGCGCGACGCCGCGCTCTGGAAACCCTCCTGGCAGCGCGTTAGCCTCGGCCGGTGAGCGAGCAGTTCGTGCTCCCCGGCTTCGTGAACGCCCACTCGCACGCGTTTCAGCGGCGGCTCCGCGGGCGGGCGGAGGGGGGCGACTTCTGGGCCTGGCGCGAGGTCATGCTCGATCTCGCCCGCGGCCTGACGCCGAGGCAGGTCCGCCTCGATTACGCCGCGACGTACCGCGAGATGCGAGCCGCCGGCTACACCGCGGTCGGCGAGTTCCACTACCTCGGGTTCCGGGAGGCGGAGGCGGCGCTCGCGGCGGCGGAGGAAGCGGACATCGCGATCGTGCTCCTCTACGTCGCGTACGCGCGCGGCGGTCTCGCGCGCTTCCGCCAACCGTCCGTTGCCGCCTACCTCGCGGAGCTCGAGCGGCTGCGCGAGCGCGGGCGCGTCGGGCTCGCCCCTCACTCGGTCCGCGCGTGCCCACCCGGCTGGCTCGACGAGCTCGGCCGCTACGCCGAGCGCGAGGAGCTCGTGCTTCACGTTCATGCCGACGAGCAGCCCCGGGAGGTCGATGAGTGCCTCGCCGAGCACGGCCTTCGCCCGATCGAGCTCCTCGCGCGAACGAAATGCCTCGGCCCGCGCACGACCGTCGTGCATGCGACGCACGCCGACGACGGGGAGCTCGACCTCCTTGCGGATTCAGGCGCGCGCATCTGCGTCTGTCCGACTACGGAGGCGAACCTGGGCGACGGCTTTCTCCCCGTCGCGCGCACGCGGAGGCGCGGAATCGAGCTCTGCATCGGCTCCGACTCGAACGTCCGGATCGACCCCCTTGAGGAGCTCCGCGAGCTCGAGGGGGTCGCGCGCCGCCAGGAGCTCCGGCGAAATGTGATCGAACCCGACGAGCTCCTCGCGATCGGCGCCGACGCCGGCGCCGCTTCGCTCGGACTCGGGGAGTGGCAGGCGGTCGAGGTCGATCTCGCCCACCCGTCGCTCACCGGTGTCGCGCGCGACGACGTGCGAGCAGCGCTCGTCTTCGGGTGCGCGGCCGATGTCGTCGCTTGCGCGCGATGAGGTCGCTCGGGTCAGCCGCCTCGCTCTCAAGCAACGCCGACCTGCGTCCGAGATAGATCGGGAAGGTGAAGCGTCTCGTACTGATCTGCGGCCTCGTCCTCGCCGTCCTCCCGTCCGCCGCCCAGACGGCCGGCGCGATGGGTGAGCCCCGCATCGCGGCGCTCCAAATCGCCCTCCACGCGCGCGGGCTCTACGGCGGGACGATCGACGGTCTCTGGGGTCCCGCGACGGCGACCTCCGTGCGTCGGCTCCAGCAGCGGGCAGGCATCTCGGTCACCGGCGCCGCGGGTGCGAGGACGCGGCGCGCGCTCGGCGACTACGGGCGACCCGCCGTCGGGCGGCGAGAGCTCCGGGTGGGCGACCTCGGCTGGGACGTCTCGGTGACGCAGTTTCGGCTCGCCTGGCACGGTTTTCCTTCCGGCCCGATGGACGGGATG
>JALZFU010000096.1 GCA_030861385.1 Actinomycetota bacterium | reverse complement strand
CGCGGCGTGCGCGCTCGCGTCGGCGCTCGTCCTCTCCGCTCTGACGTTCCGGGGCGAACCGGTTCCGGCGGGCTCTTGCCGCGACTACATGACGCTGACGAAGCCGCGGATCATGTCGCTGCTCCTGCTCACCGGCGCGTGCGGGATGGTCGTCGGCGCGCGCGGGCTGCCCCCGCTCGGAACGTTCGCGGCCGCGATGCTCGGCCTCGCGCTCGCGTGCGGCGGCGCGTCGGCGCTCAACCACGTCCTCGATCGCGACATCGACCGCTTCATGCGGCGAACCGACCGGCGCCCGGTCGCCGCCGGCCGCGTCCCGCCGGAGCGCGCGCTCGAGTTCGGGCTCGCGCTCTCGGCGCTCTCGTTCGCCGTCCTCGCGAGCTTCGTGAACGTGCTGGCCGCGCTACTCGCCGTCTTCGGGAACGTCTTCTACGTTCTCGTCTATACGCGCTGGCTCAAGCGTTCGACCCCTCTCAACATCGTGATCGGCGGCGCCGCGGGCGCGGTGCCTCCCGTCGTCGGCTGGGCCGCCGCGACCGGGAACCTCGCGCTGCCCGCGCTCCTCCTCTTCCTGATCGTCTTTTTCTGGACGCCGCCCCACTTCTGGGCGCTCGCGCTCCTCATCCGCGGCGACTACGAGGCGGCGCGGATCCCGATGCTCCCGGTCGTCCGCGGCGAGCGGGAGACCGCGCGCGCCATCGTCCGCTACACGGGCGTCCTCGTCGCGATCACGCTCGTCCCGGTCGCGGCCCGAACGGTCGGCTTGGCCTACCTCGCCGCCGCGCTCGTCCTCGGCGGAATCTTCCTCGCGCTCGCGATCGCCCTCGAGCGGCGAACGACGCCCGAGCGCGCCCGCCGCCTCTTCTCCTACTCGCTCGCCTACCTTGCGCTTCTCTTCGCCGCCCTCGCGGTCGACCCGATGGTCTTCTGATGGATCCCGAGCTCGCCCGCAAGAACGTCCGCCTCGGGATCGCGCTCCTCGTGATCGCGCTCGTCCTCTTCGCCGGCTCGATCGTCGTCGCGGAGATCTACAACGCCCTCGACTAGCGCGCCGGACGCGCTGAACGCGTTCATCACGCTCGCGGACGAGCCGGCCGACAACGACCGCCGGCCCCTCGGCGTCAAGGATCTCTTCGACACGGCCGGGCTTCGGACGACCTACGGGTCGGCGATCTTCCGCGACTACGTTCCGGCCGAGAGCGCGGAGGCCGTCGCGCGGCTCGAGCGGGCGGGCCACGCGGTCATCGGCAAGACGAACCTCCACGAGTTCGCCTACGGGGTCACGTCCGAGAACGAGCACTACGGCGACGTCGCCAACCCCCTCGACCCGACGCGGACGCCGGGCGGCTCGAGCGGCGGCTCGGCGGTCGCGCTCGCGACCCGGGCGTGCGAGGTCGCGCTCGGCTCGGACAGCGGCGGCTCGATTCGGATCCCGGCCGCGTGCTGCGGCATCGTCGGGTTCAAGCCGAGCCACGGACTCGTACCGACCGACGGCCTCTTCCCGCTCGCGCGGAGCTTCGACCACGCCGGCCCGATGGCGCGCTCGGTTGTCGACTGCGCGGCCGCGGCCGCCGCGCTCGTTCCCGGTCTCCGCGTAGCCCCGCTCGCGAGCCTCGAGGAGGTCGAGATCGGGCTCGCCTGGCTCGAGCTCGCGGAGCCGCTCGTCCGCGCCCGGGTCGCCGAGGCGGCGTCGCGCTTCCCGCGACGACGCGAGGTCTGCTTCCCGCTCGCGGACGGCGTCGGTCCGGCGTTCCAGCGCGAGGTCGCCGACGTCCACGGGGAGCTCTTCCACGAGCAGCGGGCGCTCTACGGCCGAAACGTGAGGACGAAGATCGAGCGCTGCCTGCGCGTCACCGACGCGGACGTCGAGACGGCCGAGCGCCTCCGAAGCGAGCACCGGGAGCGAGCGGAAGACGCGCTCGCCGACCTCGACCTCCTCCTCGTCCCGACGCTCATGTTCGTCGCCCCGCCGGCGTCGGTCCCCGAGCTCGCGCTCCGCGAGTCGATGATTCGGCTCACGTTTCCCTTCAACGCGCTCGGTTGGCCCGCGCTCGCGCTCCCCTGCGGCCCCGCCGAGCACGGCCTTCCAGCTTCCCTCTCGCTCGTCGGGCGACCCGGCGCCGACGCGCTCGTCCTCGCCGCCGGAACCGCGCTCGAGCGGGCCCTCCGGCGCGAGTCGGGAGAAGAGGTTACCTGGCGTCCGTTCGACGCGGCGCCCTGAACGACGTCGCCGCTACGCGGGTGCCGCCTCCTCGTCCACGAGCAGGAACGTCTCCGGCGCCCGCACCCGCGCGGCGGGAAGAGACTCGTCCCCGGCCAGGATCCTCGCCACGACGTCCCGCTTCTCTCGCCCGCTCACGAGGAAGGCCGTCGTGCGGCCGGCGTTCAGAACCGGGTAGCTAAAGGTGAGCCGTGCGTGCGGTGGCGGCAAGCCAGGCCGTTCGACGCGGACGACCGGCTCCGTTGCCGCAAGCGCGGGATCGCCCGGAAAGAGCGAGGCGCAGTGGCCGTCAGGGCCGACCCCGAGCAGGATGAGGTCGAAGCGGTCGGGGAGCTCGACGTCCGGCGAGCGGAGCGGGTGGATCTGCCGCTCCGGGATCGGGACCCGATCGAGGAGCGCCTCGCGCGCCATGCGCTCGTTCGAGTCGGGATGGTCGGGCGGCACGAGGCGCTCGTCGCTCCACCAGACGTGCCAGCGGCTCCAGTCCAGATCCTCCTCGGCGAGCCGCGCGTAAACCGGCTTCGGGGTGGAACCACCCGCGAGGGCGATGCGAAATCGATCACCCGGGAGCGATCGCTCGGCGATCCAGGCGGACGCGAGCCCGGCTAGGTCGCGACCCGCGAGAAGCTCCGTACGGCCTCCTCGTAGATCCGCTCGCGGGCGAAGAGCTCGAGCTGGTCGGAGAGGAGGTCGCTCGGCGACTTCGGCGGCAGCGGCGGGCGCTCGACCACTTCGCCGTCGACCTCGACCTCCGTCAGCTCGTCCGCGTCCTCGTGGCCGAGCTCGACGTCGCACCCGAGCCGGCCGCCGAGCCAGCCGGCGAGCAGGAGCGCCTCGGCCCGGGGACCGGTGACGGAGAGCGTCTCGACCTCCGCGACGGCCGGCCATAGGTCGGCGATCGCGGAGCGCCACGGCATCGTCCGAGCCCACGCGATGTCCGAGACGGCGATGCGATCGAAGAGCTCCGGAAGGCGGGCGAGATCTCGGTCGGGGTCGATCCACTCGCTCGAGTCGACGACGAGCCGGTCGGCGATCGACGTGAGCTGCTCGAGCTCGGGCTCCCCGAACGGGAGGTCCCCGCGCCAGCGCAGGAACGCCGGCAGATCGGCGACGAGAAGCGGCGCCACGATCGTCCCCGGCGCCTTCGCGCGCGGACCGCACAGGTGGAGCTCGACGACCTCGAAGCAGACGTGGCTGGCGCGGGCGCGCACCGCGAAGCAGCGGAGGTCGACGTCCGCGTCGATCGCGTCGCGCGAGTCGCCCGGCCGCGGCAAGAGCAGGATCGTCCGCGACGGGTGACGGTCCTCGAGGCCGCCGAGCGTGCGCATCGCCTGGTCGACCCAGCGCTCGGGGACCCAGGCGACGTGCGTCATGACGCTCGTTCGCAGCCCGGGCGTCTCGGTCTCGTGGGCAAGGGCGCCACGAAGGCGCGCGATCTCCCGCTCGACGTCCCGGATCGTCGCGTCGCGGATCAATGGCGCCGCCAGGAGCGGCCGTCGCGGTGGAGAAGCTCGTCGGCCGCCGCGGGGCCCCAGCTGCCGGCCGCGTAGTTGGGGAAGTTCGGGCGGTCGCGGCGCCAGGGCGCGACGATCGCGTCGATCAAGGCCCACTGCTCCTCGACCTCGTCGGCGCGCATGAAGAGAGTGGGGTCACCGAGCATGCAGTCGAGGATGAGGCGCTCGTATGCCTCCGGAAGCCCGACGCGGAAGGCGCCGCCGTACAAGAAGTCCATGTTGACTGTTCGGATGGCCATCCCCTGGCCGGGGACCTTGGCCCCGATCGCGAGCGAGACCCCTTCGTCGGGCTGGATGTGAAGGAGGAGCACGTTCGGCCGCAGGCCGTCCTCGGAGCCGGCCTCGAAGGGCGGCTTCGGCGCGCGCTTGAACTGGATCGCGATCGTCGTCTCCCGCTTGGGCAGCCGCTTGCCGGTGCGGAAGTAGAACGGCGTGTCGGCCCAGCGCCAGTTGTCGACGAAGAGCTTGCCGGCGACGTAGGTCTCGGTGGCCGAGTCGGGTGCGACCCCGGGCTCCTCGCGGTAGCCCGGCACCTCCTTCCCCTCGATGAACCCCGGGCCGTACTGACCGCGGACGATGTGCTTGGGCCCAGGCGTGTGGAGCGAGCGCAAGACCTTGACCTTCTCGGTGCGAACGGCCTCGGCGTCGAACTCGATCGGCGGCTCCATGGCCGTGAGCGCCACGAGCTGCAGGAGGTGGTTCTGCACGATGTCCCGGATCGCCCCCGACTCCTCGTAGAAGGCCGCACGCCCCTCGACGCCCACCGACTCGGCGACGTTGATCTGGACGTGGTCGATGAACTGGCGGTTCCAGACCGGCTCGAAGATCCCGTTCGCGAAGCGCAGGACGAGGGTGTTCTGCACCGTCTCCTTGCCGAGGTAGTGGTCGATCCGGTAGATCTCCTCCTCGGCGAAGTGCTCGCTGATCGTCTCGTTCAGCCGTCGCGCGCTCTCGAGGTCGTGACCGAAGGGCTTCTCGGCGATGACGCGCGTCCAGCCTTCGGTTGCGCGCCGACGGCCGATGTGGACGACGATCGATTCGAACGCGCTCGGCGGCACGGCGAGGTAGTAGACGCGGTTCCCGTGCGTTCCGCGCTCGTCGTCGAGCTCGCCGAGGAGCTCGGCGAGCGCCTCCCAGCCCGACTCGTCGCCGAAGTCCATGGCGAGGTAGCGGATGCCGGCCGCCAGCTCGTCCCACACGTCCCGGCGAAACTCGTCGCGCCCGTGCTGTTCGACCGCCTCCTGCATGCGCTCGCGGAACTCGTCGGTCGACATCTCGGTCCGCGCGACGCCGACGACCGCGAACTGGTGCGGAAGGAGGTCCCGGTAGGCGAGCGCGTAGAGGGCGGGGAAGAGCTTTCGCTGGGTCAGGTCCCCGGAGGCGCCGAAGATCGTGAGGACGGAAGGCTCCGCCGTCCGGCGGCGCCGAAGCCCCGCGAGAAGCGGGTTCTCGCCGAGCTCCTCGGCGGGCGCAGCGTCGCGGGTGTCGACCTGGGCCATCAGCGCGGATCCGGGCTCGCCTTCGCCTCTTGGACGGCGCGGACGGCGTGGCCTCCGAACTGGTTTCGAAGCGCGGCCGAGACCTTCGCCGCGAAGTTGATCTCCTGGCGCGACGCGAAGCGCGCGAAGAGCGACGAGGCGATCACGGGAACCGGGACGGAGGCGTTGATCGCCTCGTTGATCGTCCAGCGACCCTCGCCCGAGTCCTCGACGTAGCCCTCGATCCGCGCGAGGTCGTCGCCCTCGTGCTCGAACGCGGCGTAGAGGAGCTCGAGGAGCCAGGAGCGAACGACCGACCCGTAGCGCCAGATCCCGGCGATGTCGCTCAGGTCGAGGTCGAACTCCGAGTGGTGCATGAGCTCGAAGCCCTCGGCGTAGGCCTGCATCATCCCGTACTCGATCCCGTTGTGGACCATCTTGACGAAGTGGCCCGCCCCCGAGGCGCCGAGATGCGCCCAGCCGTTCTCAGGCGCGAGCGTCTCGAAGGCGGGCCTCACGATCGCGACCGCGTCGGCGTCGCCGCCGACCATGAGGCAGTAGCCGACCTCGAGCCCCCAGATTCCTCCGGAGACGCCTGCATCCAGGAATCGGATACCGTGCTCCCCCGCAAGCGCGTGACGCCGTTGTGAGTCGCGGAAGTTCGAGTTGCCGCCGTCGACGACAACGTCGCCCGACTCGAGGAGCCCGAGGAGCTCCTGGAACGCCTCCTCGGTCGGCTTGCCCGCGGGAATCATCAGCCAGACGACGCGCGGCGGTTCGAGCTGCCCGACGAGCTCGGCGAGCGAGGAGGCCGTACCGCCGCCTCGTGCGTACGTGGCGAGCTCGTGCCCGTCCTGCTCGAGCCGCTTGACCATGTTGCCGCCCATGCGGCCGAGGCCGACCATGCCGAGCTTCATTGGATCTCCTCCCATCTGACTCTCGCGACGCGGCGTCCGCGCTCGCGGAGCGCGTCGAAGTCACCCGCTGCCTGCGCCCTGATGAGCTTTCGAAAGCCGAAAGGCTTTCCGGGGATCGGGAGCTCGTCCGGCTCGTCGACGACCTGGAGGAAGAGCCCCGACGGCGGGCCGCCCTTGTGGAGCTGGCCCGTCGAGTGCAGGTAGCGAGGGCCGAAGCCGGCCGTCGTGACGACGCCGGCATCCCGCCGGACGCGCTCGCGAAGCGCGCCGAGCGCGGGCTCGGCGGCCGGCGTCGGGTTGACGAACGCCTGGACGCAGAGGTAGTCGCCCGGCCCTGCCTCGGCGACGAGCTCGTCCAGCGACCCGACCGGCTCGAGCCGGGGCTCGTCCTCGGACTCGAGGATCGCGCTCGTTCGGTCCTTCGCCTCCTGGACGTTCGGCTGGTCGAACGGGTTGATCTCGATCAGTGCCCCGGCGACGGCCGTCGCGAACTCCCACCGGTAGAACTCCTGCCCGAGCTCGTACGGGTCGGTCAGCCGCACCTCGACGCTCTGGCGGTCGGACCCCTCGTCGCTCTCGCCGGGAACGGGCACGACGCCCTTGCCCCGCTTCCCCGTCGACTCGGCGAGAAGCTGCTCGACCCAGAGACCGAACCCGTGCACGTCCGGGTTGATAAGGACCTTGTCCCGCCCGTCGCGCCAGCCCTGCCCGAGCTGCCGCCCGAGCTCGAGGCCGGGATTGCCGTCGTCCGATCGGCAGGCCTCGACCATCTCGTGCGCACGGAGGAGGAACCGCTCGAGGTCGACGCCCATGAGCGCGGCCGGGACGATCCCGAAGACGGAGAGCGCCGAGTAGCGCCCGCCGATCGTCGGCTCACCGTCCCACACCGCCCGAAACTGGCGCTCGCGCGCTTGACTCTCGAGCGCGGAGCCCGGGTCCGTGATCGCTACGAAGCGGTTGCCGCGGCCGCCCGTCTTCTCCCAGAAGTACGCGAGGTGGCACTGGGTCTCCAAGGTCGAGCCCGACTTGGAGGCGACGAGGAAGAGCGTGCGCTCGGCGTCGAGGCGCGCTTCGAGCTCGCGGATCGCGTCCGGATGCGTGGTGTCGAGGACGTGGAACGACTCGCTTCCGAACGTCCGCCGGAGGACCTCGGGCGCGAGGCTCGAGCCGCCCATGCCGGCAAGGACGACGTCGCGAAGACCGGCCTCGTGGACAGACTGGGCGAAGGACTCGAGCTCCGGGATCCGCTCGCGGATCCGCGACGGCTCCTCGAGCCACCCGAGCCAGCGATCCTCGTCGGCGCCGGTCCAGAGACCGCTGTCCCGCGCCCAGATCCGCTCGACGACGTGGGCGGTCTCGACGGCCACGCGCTCAGGCGGTCACGAGCTCGCGGCTCGACCCGCGAATGCCGTCGAGGAGCTCCTCGAACGAGGCCGCGAACTTCTCGACACCTTCGCGCTCGAGCGTCTCGACGACGTCGTCGTAGTCGACGCCCGCGCGCTCGAGGTCCTCGAAGACCTGCCGCGCCTCGTCAAGTCCCTGCTCGAGGGTCGGCTCCACGCGTCCGTGATCCTGGAAGGCGCGAATCGTCTCCTCGGGCATCGTGTTCACCGTCCGCGGCCCGATCAGCTCCTCGACGTAGACGACGTCGCGGTAGGCCGGGTTCTTGGTCGACGTCGAGGCCCAGAGACAGCGTTGCGGGACGGCGCCCTTCGCCTCGAGCGCCTCCCAGCGCTCGCCGGAGAAGATCTCCTTGTAGCGCGCGTAGGCGAGCTTTGCGTTCGCGATCGCGAGCTTGCCCTTGAGCTCGTCGTGGCCGCCGAGCTCGTCCAGGCGCCGGTCGGCCTCGGTATCGACGCGCGAGACGAAGAAGCTCGCGACCGAGGCGACCTTGGTCGGGTCACCTCCCGCCTCCACCAGCCGCTCGATCCCGCGGAAGTAGGCCGTGGCGGCCTCGGAGTAGCGCTCGAGCGAGAAGAGAAGGGTCACGTTGATCGAGCGGCCGCGCGCGATCATCTCCTCGATCGCGGGGAGACCGGCCTTCGTGCCCGGGATCTTCACGAAGAGGTTGGGGCGGTCGATCAGGTCGTTGAAGCGCGCCGCCTGGTCGATCGTCGCTTCGGTCTCGTAGGCGAGAGTCGGGTCGACCTCGATCGACACGTAGCCATCGCAGCCGCGGCAGCCCTCGTCCCAGTGGCGAAGGAGGAGGTCGCAGGCGTCGCGGACGTCCCGCGTCGCGAGCTGGACGAAGAGCTCCTTGGGGTCGTCCTCCTCGTGCGCGAGCTCCCTGAGCTGCTCGTCGTAGGCGTTCCCGGACGAGATCGCCTTCTGGAAGATGGTCGGGTTCGAGGTGACGCCGCGGATCGAGTCCTCCTTGACCAACCGCGCGAGCTCCCCGCTTCGCAGGAGATCGCGCGAGAGGAAGTCGATCCACGGGCTCTGGCCGAGCTCGTGGAGCTCGTGCAGACGCGACTTAGCCATGCTCAACAACTCCTTCCATCAACGTGGGGGGACCCGTGGTTCCCCCACGAGCCCGCTCCTCTTCGAGTTCTTCAAGCTTCGCGAGGCGGCGCACGTAGCGCTCGCCGCCGGCGAACTCGGCCCCGAGGAACGCCGACGCGAGCTCGCGCGCGAGCTCGGCGCCGATCACCTCGGCGCCCAGGCAGAGGACGTTCATGTCGTCGTGCTCGACGCCCTGGTGGGCCGAGTAGGTGTCGTGGCAGAGGCCGGCGCGGATCCCCCTGAGCTTGTTCGCGGCAACGGAGGCGCCGACGCCCGAGCCGCAGACGAGGATTCCCCGCTCCGCCGCGTCGGCGAGAACGGCCTCACCGATCTCGCGCGCCTTGTCGGGGTAGTCGAGGCGTGGCTCGGGTGCGTCCGTGCCGAGGTCGACGACCTGGTGGCCGCGCTCGGCGAGAAGGTCGAGGAGGGGTTCCCGGATCTTGACGCCGCGATGGTCGAACGCCACGGCGACTCTCATTGGGCGTACGTTACCCCGTGGAGGTTTAGGCGAACGTCTCGGGGAGAGGGGATGGACATGAGCGATTCCGAACGCTGGCGAGAGCTTGGGCAGCAGCTCCGCGTCGACTCGATCCGCGCCGCCGCGGTGACGAAGTCCGGCCACCCGACCTCGTCCATGTCGGCGGCCGATCTCATGGCCGTCCTCCTCGCCAAGTACCTGCGCTACGACTTCGACGCGCCCGAGGACCCGCGGAACGACCACCTCATCTTCTCGAAGGGGCACGCCTCGCCGCTCCTCTACTCGCTGTACAAGGCGGCGGGCGCGATCTCGGACGAGGAGCTCCTGACCTTCCGGGAGTTCGGGAGCCGACTCGAGGGTCACCCGACCCCCGTCCTCCCCTGGGTCGACGTCGCGACGGGCTCGCTCGGACAGGGCCTCCCGATCGGCGTCGGCGTGGCGCTCACCGGCAAGCGGCTCGACCGCATCCCGTACCGCGTCTGGGTCCTCTGCGGGGACAGCGAGATGGCCGAGGGCTCGATGTGGGAGGCGTTCGAGCATGCGGCGTTCTACGAGCTCGACAACCTCGTCGCGGTCATCGACGTGAACCGCCTCGGCCAGACGGGCGAGACGA
>JALZFU010000092.1 GCA_030861385.1 Actinomycetota bacterium | reverse complement strand
CCGAAGCTGGGCACACGCGTCATCCTGTCCGCGACGGAACAGCCGACTCCAGCACCTACGAGCGGGGCGTCACCCCCCGAGGCGCTTCGGCAGCCAGGTCCCGCCGCGACGGTGCGCGTAGGCGGCGAGCGCGAGCGTCACGCCGGTCCAGGTCGGGAGTAAGACGCCGCGGGGTGCGTCGGTGAGCAAGACGACGCCGGCAAGCGCGCCGAACGCGGCGAGCGCGATCGCGACCTCGAGCCACCTGATGTGGTTCCTCATGCGGACACCTCCTTTCGTATCGCGAGTCAAGCACGGGCGCGAACGTGCCCGGAATCGTGCGGGCTCCCCGGCCGAGGTGCGGCTAACCGGAGAATCCGAATGCCGGGCGTCCCCGCACGAGCGCTGTCTGCCTCTCCTTGCCATGAACGTGAGGAGGGGGTCGATTCATGCCGGTTTCGCGTAGCGGTGCGGGCTTGTTCGTGTCGCGAGTGGCGGCGGATCGCCGCGTCTCGCATTGCGGTGCGACCTTGGTGCGACCCGGGCGCCCGACCGCCGCCGTCGAGCGTTGCGCGGAGGCCCTCGGCGCACGGATACTCGCGGTATGAGTCACCCCAACATCGCCCACTGGGACGACGTCGAGGAGCACGACCACGAGGAGGGAAGCATCCACTCCGCGTGGCGGTACCTGGGCGAGGCCGCCGGAACGGTCGGCGTCGGCGTAAACCGGATCCGCATCCATCCGGGCTGCCGCTCGACACCGCTCCACTCCCACGGCGACCACGAGGAGATCTTCTTCGTGCTCGGCGGCTCGGGTCTTTCGTGGCAGCGCACCGAGCGGGGCGAGGACCTCGTCTGCGAGGTCGGCCCGGGGACCTGCCTCGTCCACCTTGCGACCGGGCCGGCGCATGCGCTCGTCGCCGGGCCGGACGGTCTCGACGTCCTCGCCTACGGGAACGGGCGGCGCTCGGGGGCTGGCGGCTACGACTGGTTCCCGCGCATCGAGAAGGTCGGAATCGGCCCGTCGCTCTTCGACGTCGACCTGACGCACCAGTGGGAGCTCGAGGGCGCGCTGCCCGAGCCGGAACTGCCGAGGCCCGGCGAGCGGCCGGCGAACGTCGTTCGGTTCGAGGAGGTCGAGCCGGAGCTCCTTGACCGCGGCGGGTTCGGCGACAGCTCGCGGGAGCTCGGCGCCGCTGCGGGCTCGGTCGAAACCGGGCTCAACCACTCGGACATCCCGCCCGGCAAGCTCAACTGCCCGGTGCACTGCCACGCCTCGGAGGAGGAGGTCTTCGTCGTCCTCGAGGGCGACGGCGTCTGCATTCTCGGCGAGGAGGAGCACCCGGTGCGGACGGGCTCGGTGGTCGCGCGCCCGCCGCGCACGCGCGTCGGTCACGCGTTCCGCGCGGGCGCCGATGCGATGAAGCTGCTCGCCTATGGCACGCGCGAGCCGAACGACATCGCCTGGTACCCGCGCTCGAAGAAGGTCTATTTCCGCGGCGTCGGCCTGATGACGCGTCTGCCCGAGCTCGACTATTGGGACGGCGAATAGCCGTCGCAAGTCCGGCCGGCTCCGCCGCCCATGACGACTTGCGGGGGCAGCCGCCGATTCGCGCGTGGTCGTGGCACGGCCGCGCATGGCGGCCGCCGCGGTTGCGGCGCACGGACTCGACTGTGTCGGCCGGGCGGCCGCGCGAGATATGCGCGACAGTACGGCCCGTGCAGGAGTCGATGAAGCGCTTTTCTGGTCTGACAGCTCAACACACGCCTCGATAGCCACCCCGACACTGGAGCTCTTGCAAGCTCCTTCGACAGAACGAGCCGCTCTTTGCACGGCTTTTGCAGAGCCCTCTGGCGGTCTCGAACCGCCGACCCCTCCTCACCATGTGTCGCAGAGGCATCGCCGCTCGTCGGCACGCTTCGTGATCCCCTGCGAAGTGCGCCACTTCCGCGTCGGGCCGTCGCCCGGTTCGCTGCCGTTTGCCACGGCAGGTTTCCAGATCGTTTCCGGCAATGGTTAAGACGCGCATGCCTCCGTCGGGCGTCGAAGCACGGCCGGTAGCCGTCGTCTTTTGTTCCTTCATGCCGTAGCCGTTGGTGCAAACCAACAAAGGAAGGAGGAAAAAGGATGGAGTACCCGATCGATCGAGAGGCGCTCTGCGAACGAGGATTCGGCGTTAGCTCGGGGCGGCATATGGCCGAGGCGGCACCTTCGGCCGAACGCCGTCGAGCCGTTGACGCGAACAAACAAGTATGGGAGCATCTTCCGGTCCGGCTGCGGCGCGATGAGGCTCGAAGGTTCACCCGTCTGGGCAGACGCTACGACGTCGCCGCCCAGCATGAGAGAACGAGCGACAACGGAACTCCGTTCGCACCGCTTCCGCCCGCGCGGGCCGCCGTTCCTCGCCGTCTTGAAGAGCAGCCTCGTCGAACCAGGAGGTACTTGCGATGAAGCGGCGTCTTCTAAGCCTTCTCGGTGCCTTCGCCGTCTTGGCGGCGGCGCCGCAGGCGATCGCCGATCAGCCCCTGCGCGAAGGGCTTCCGGCCGAGCCGTTCACGCTCGATGCGTCGATCTGTGGATTTCCCGTCGACGTCACGTTCCCGACCAACCGGGAATTCATCACGACCTTCTCGAGCGGAAAGCAGATCGTCACCGGGGCCTTGATCGCTCAGCTGACGAATACGGAAACCGGCAAGTCGATCGAGATCAACATCTCGGGACCAGGCATCCTCACGACCGACGAGAGCGGGACGACGACCTTCATGCTCCTCGGTCGCTCACTCGTCTTCTTCTCGCCGGGCCAACTCGGCCCCGGGAGCGCCCCCGAGCTCCTTCTCACGAGCGGCCCCGCCACGATCGTCTTCGACGAGAACGGGGTGGTGCAGAGCTTCGAGCGGACGAGCGCGAGCGCTCAGGACCTCTGCGCGATCCTCGCCGATCCGTAAACCTCATCCCTCGTGAGCGGGCGACCCGCGTCCTCGACGCCGGTCGCCCCTGTCGTTTCGCCCTGAACGCTTCCAGATCGGGCGCTCCCGTCCTCTAACCAGGGAGTCTCCCGTCGCATGCGCGGTGGCGACGGTCTCGTCAGGCGAATCCGCGCTCGCTCTACGCCTACCTCGCCGACGTTCTCACCGCAAAGGCGCGCGGCGACCCTGTCCCCACTCTGACCTGACGGGCTCGAGGGCAAGAACTGTCGCGCAGGGGCGTGGCCTGCGGGTTCAGGCGATAAGCAGGCGAAGGCCAAGCTCTGCCGCCTCGACATCGAGGAGGTCGCGCGACGGACGTTCTCGTCCAGGTACGCCTCGGGCCGGCGCCAGTAGGCCTCGAAGAAGCCGTCAGCGCAATCCCACGGAATGAGCACCGGCTCCATCCGGGCGCCGATCGCGCGCGCCAGCTCAGTAGCGAGGCCGACGCGGGAGGCAGCGACCTCGGACGGGTAGTCACGAGTCAGCCAGAATCGGCGACGCCAACTCCAGTCAGTGTTGTCGCACGTGAACACCACCACGCGGCGAGCCACGCGCTGCATCTCGCGCAGGCCGGCAATGGGGTCCTGCCAGTGATGAACGGTGGCAAAAGCCATCGCAGCGTCGAAGGACTGGTCCGCGAACGGAAGGCTCTCCGCGGTCGCAGCCACGCACCGCCGAGCGAAGGTTTCCGGGCCAACCGATGATTTCTCGCCTCTAGCGAGTCAAACCGGGTGGACGCGGACTCGGCCGGGCACTGGTGCGGGAAGCGCTCGCGCGCGCCGGCGGTCTCCGTATTGACCTCGTGAGCCGCAGCGGCAGTTACCACCTCTCGCCCGGAGCCGAGTCCGTTCCGGGATTCCGACTGCACAAGGAGGCGATGGCGTGAGGACGGTGATCTACTCGATGGGCGTCTCGCTCGACTGCTACATCGCGGGACCTGACGGAAACGACTGGGGCGGCCCTGATGCCGAGCTGCACCGGTTCCACAACCAGCAGACAAGCGAGCTCGGCCTCCATCTACTCGGACGACGCCTCTACGAGGTAATGGCCTTCTGGGAGACCGCCGAAGAACGCAACGCCTCCGCGCCCGCGAGCGTTTCCGAGCTCGACGTAGCCCAGCTCGAGTTCGCGCGGATCTGGAAGCAGCTACCGAAGCTGGTCTTCTCGAAGTCGCTCGAGGCAGTCGAGGGAAACGCGCGCCTCTCCCGTGCCGATCCTGTGCAGACGGTTCAAGCGCTCAAGGAAGAGGACGGTGAGCCGATCGCCGTGGGCGGCGCCGACCTAGCCGCGACTCTCACAGCGCACCAGCTCATCGACGAGTACCACTTGTTCG
>JALZFU010000080.1 GCA_030861385.1 Actinomycetota bacterium | reverse complement strand
GTGAAGACCTGCGTGAAGACGAGGAGGAGCGAGACGCCCATCACGATCTCGGGGGTCACGAGCGGGAAGAGCATGAGGAAGTTCGACGTCCCGGAGCCACGGCCGTGCCAGCGGGCGAGACCGAGCGCGAGGAGAACGCCGAGCGGAGTCGCGATGGCGACGTCCGCGCCGGCGAGCTTCAAGCTCTGGGTGAGCGCGTGGCGGAGCGTCGGGTCGTGCCAGACGGAATCGACCGGGTCGCCCCAGTACCACCGCGTCGAGAAGCCCTGCCAGACCGTCCGCGAGCGGGTGGCGTTGAACGAGAACTGGACGGCGATCACGACCGGGACGATCGACCAGACGACGTACATCCAGGTCACGACGACGAGGAAGCGGGGGCGGCCCCAGGGGTTCCTGACCCAACCCCAGAGGCGATTCCAGGCCGAGAAGTCGGCCGCGCGTCCCTGCTCGGCGGCGACGCTCACGCGACGCGGTTCTCGCGCGTCGCTCGGTGGATCGTCCACATGTAGTACGCCATGAGGACGGTGAGGAACGCGGCGAGGACGACGGTGATCGCCGCCCCGATCGTCGGCTGCGGGCCGCCGTGGAAGTAGAGGTCGATCTGGTTTCCGATCATCGACGTCTGCGGCGAGCCGGAGACGATGTCCGGCGTGTAGTAGTCCCCGAACATCGGCAGCGTGATCAGCACGGCGGCGCCGAGGATCCCCGTTTTCGAGAGCGGGAGCGTGACGTTCCAGAAGGTGCTCCACGGGCTCGCCCCGAGGTCGCGCGCGGCCTCCAAGTGGCTGCGGTCAATCCGGTCGAGCGCCGCGAAGAGCGGGAGGATCAGGTAGGGGATGTAGCCGTAGACCAGGGCGAGGATCACGGTCGAAGGCCGCCCGCCGAGCCAGTCCCGCGGCTGGCTGAGGACGTGCGTGTACGTGAGGAACCTGTTCACGTATCCGTCGGGGGCGAGCAGGTTGACCCACGCGAGCATCCGCATCAGGTAGCTGATCCAGAGGGGGAGGATGATGAGGACGAGGAGGACGCCCTTCAGGCGCCCCGCGTGCCGGGCGACGTAGTAGGCGACCGGGTAGCCGATCAGGAGAGAGAGCGCGAGCGAGATCCCGACGTACACGATCGTGCGTACGGCGACGTCGAAGAACGTTCCTCCGGGGGCGAGCCGCTGCAGGACCTCGACGATCCAGCCGACGTTCCAGCTGAGCGGGTTCCACACGGCGACCGGCTGCGCGAGGATCGGGTCGACCGTCCCCAGCGCCACGGCGAGGACCGCGTAAAACGGCACGACGAAGAGGACGATCAGCCACAGGATCCCGGGGAAGGCGAACCCGGGCCAGAGCCAGCGGCGGTACACGGGTGGGCGGCTAGCCGCCTCCGGCCAGGAAGTCGGAGTAGCCGTCCTGCCAGAGCCGCTGCCCGCCCGCCGTCAGCGTCCCGTACTGGAGCGAATCCGGCCCGAGGTCGTCGTTCGTGAGGACGCTGTTCGCGAGTTGCCTCGGCACGACGCCCTTGCGGATGAGCGTGTCCGGGTCGATCTCGTTCAACGGCGGCTGGTACCCGTTGAAGTCGACGAAGTTCGAGTAGGCGACGCCGTTGTCGAGGATGTAGTTGAGCCACAAATGCGCGAGAACCGGCTTCTTCGTCGTCGCGCAGATCGACCAGCAGTCGTTCTGCACGGGGTACTTCCCCCTGGCGTCCTTCCAGTAGCCCAGCGCGCTCGCAGGCGTCCCCTTGGGCAAGTAGTAGATGTAGCCGGCGATCATGTCCCCCGACCACGCCTGGTGGAGCCAGCTCGTGCCTTCCGGGATCGCCTGGTACTGGATGTCGTCGACCTTGACGTTGCAGATGCCGTAGAGCTCCTTGAGATCCGCGACCGCCTGATCGATCAGCCTCGGATCCTCCGTGTTGATGTCGAGGTGACCCTTGCGGAGGAGCGCCATACCGATCGTCTCACGCTCTTCGCTCAGCAAGCCCACCTTGCCCTTGTACGCCCCGGCCTGCCAGAAGATGTCCCACGGCTGGTTCATCCCGGCGATGTCCTCTTTGATCTTGTCCGTGCGCCACGCGATTCCCGTCGCGTAGCACGTGTACGGAATCGTGTACCGCGAGCCGACGTCGTAGAACGGGCTCACGAGTTGGGGCCAGACGTTCTTCTTCAGGTTCGGGATGTAGTCGAGATTGAGCGGCTTGACGAGCTTCCCGGCGACGGCCCGAGTGAGGTTGTCGGGCGTCATCTCCATCACGTCCGGCTCGACCGCTCCGGAGGCAAGCCGCTGGATGCCCGAGGAGATGTTCTGGAAGGCGGTGTACTGGACGTCGACGCCGTACTTCTTGCCGAAGTCCCGGAGGTGCTTCTTGTACAGGTAGTCCGGGTAGTTGAAGACGGTGAACGTGCCGCCCGACTCCGGCTCGAGGCCGGACTCGATCGGGTCTTCCCAAAGCGGCATCGTGACGCGCTTGTCCGGCCTCGCGAGCGGAAGGCCGCCGGGCCCCACCGGCTCGCCCGACGTTCCGGTCGTTTCCCCGGACTCGGTTGACGAAGCGCAAGCCGAGAGAAGCCCACCCGCACCCGAGAGGACGGAGGCGGCTCCCGCCGTGCGAACGAGGAAGGCGCGACGAGTGAACCCGTCGCGACGCTCCTTCGGGTGCAACGTCATGTCGGGGCCTCCTTGACTAGGCGTTGGATCTGGAGCGCCACGTTACAGCGCGAGCGTGTCACGCACCACTCGCACCACTCTCCCCTCCGAGTCGCTGCTCTCCGGCTCGAGCGCGTCCTCGCGCTCATCGCCGCCGAGATCACCGGTGCCGCGACCCTGGACGGGCTCGGCGCGCGGGTCGAGGTGTAGTGCGCCAGGCGACGTTCTCCGCTGCTGACGCGCGGCGCGCGGTCGAGCGCGCGTTCCCGGACAGCATCTCGTTCCTCCAGGAACTCGTCAGGGTGCCGAGCCTCCTCGGAAACGAGGAGCCGGCGCAGCGTCTCGTCGAGGAGCGCCTGCGCGATCTCGGGTTCGCCGTGCGCTCCCTCGAGCCGGATGCTCCTGCGCTCGCTTCGCATGACGACTCGGGCATTCCGCTCCTCGGGTACGAGGGGCGCCGGTGCCTCGTCGCCACTCTCGGCGGCGGTGCCGGTCGCTCTCTCCTTCTGAACGGCCACGTCGACGTGGTCACCACCGAGCCCACCGACCGTTGGACGCGACCTCCCTTCGGCGCCCAGATCGAGGACGGCCGCCTCTACGGGCGCGGAGCATGCGACATGAAGGGAGGGATCGCGGCGATGCTGCTCGCCGTCGAGGCGGCCCTCGCTGCCGGGCCAATCCGCGGCGCGCTCGTGTACCAGAGCGTGATCGAGGAGGAGTGCGGCGGAAACGGGACGCTCGCGGCGTGCCTGGCGGGTCCCCGTGCCGACGGCGTCGCGATCGCCGAGCCGACCGATGGTGGGATCGACCTCGTCGCGCCCGGCGTGCTGTGGGCGCGGATCACCGTCGAAGGGCGGATGCGCCACGCGTCCCACGCCGACGAGGGCCCGAACCCAATCGAGGCCGCGTTCGCCGTCGTCACCTCCCTGCGCGAGCTGGAAGCGGCCCTGAACGAGGAGCCCGAGCCCGAGTTCGCGGGCGTCGAGCGCCCATACCTCCTGAACGTGGGCGCACTGCACGCGGGCGAGTGGCCGTCCATCGCGCCCGGACGAGCCGAGCTCGACGTGCGGCTCGGCTTTCCGATTCGGATGGAGCCGGCGGACGCCCAGGCGCTTCTGAGCGAGGCCGTCCGGCGAACCGGCGCCGACGCGAAGGTCGAGTTCCGCGGCTTTCGGGCGCGCGGCTATGCCTTCGACGCCCGCAGCCCGCTCGTCCGCTTGCTGTCGACCTGCCACGAGGAGGTTCGCGGCGGCAAGCTCCGCGCCGAGCCGGCGCGTGCGACGACCGACCTTCGGTTCTTTCAACCCGGCGACGCCGTCTGCTACGGGCCGACAGGAGACGGCATCCATGGGGTCGACGAATGGGTCGACGTCGGCTCGATCGCCGAGGTCGCGGCCGTGCTCGCGCTCCTCATCCGCCGCTGGGGATCGTGAGGCCGGTCGGACGCTAGGCTGCTACGGCCGCGAGTGCGACATCCGCTCTCGCCGCAGGCCGGGTCGAGAAGTTCAACGGGCGGAGGCGTCGGGGCGCCGAGGCCGACGGTTCGAGCGCGGCCGAGTCATGACCGATCCGGCGGAAGCGGCGCTGGGCGACCTCTGCGGCGCCCGCGACGGCGAGGCTCGCTTGCAGGCCGACGGCGCCGATCAAGAGCACCGTTCCCTCCAGTTTCCCCGGGATGACGGCCGCGGCGAGCCGGCCGCCCGAGCTCGAGACGAGCGTGGTCAGCGCGAGGGCGAGGAAGACATCGACTTTTCGTTCCGGCCGCGAGCCGAGCACGATCACGACGCCGACGACCAGTGCGACGGTCGTCCGCGACGCAGCTGCACCGATTCAGCGTCCCGCCTCGTATTTTCGCCGGCTACCCCTCACGCGGAGCAGGGAAGGATCGCCGGCGCGCGGTTACGCCGGCGGCTCCTCAGAGCCGGTCTCAGGCTCGTCCTCCGAGGCAGTAGCGCGAGCCGCCTCGGCTGCTTCCTTGCGGGCCGCCTTCCGCTCTTCCTTCGTGGCGCGGCGCTCGCGGAGTCGCTGCTCCCTCGCCCTTTTTTCGGCGGTCATCCGCTGTTTCGAGGTCGATCCCATTTCGACTCCTCTCTCGACCACCGCCGAGGCAAACCCCGCTCGCCGGATCGGTCACTCGGTTACGTTCCCCCCGCGCATGCTGTTCGCAGCCGCGTCACGTCGGAGTGCGAGCGGCAGGAGCACACCTTCGCAAGCCGGCTTCATCGAATTGTTGAGGTCCCCGCGCGGCGGTAGCCTTGTCGACGACGTCCCGGTCGGGACGATCAAGTGAGACCCGGCCGAGCAGGACGAGGATCCCGCCGCCTCGCTCCCCGAAGGCGGGTGCCTGGCTCCCGTAACCGTCGACCTCAGCCCTGCTCGTCCACTAGCGGAACGTCGATCGTCATGCCCGCGAGCGCGATGACTGTCCAGTCTTTGAGCCGGTAGCCGCCCGGCCGGTGGGCGGGGCTCACGGTCAGCATCGTCGCGGCGCAGTGTGGACAGTCGTGGTTCGTCTGCTGGCCGCTTTCCAGGTGGCGCACGAGGTCTGCCCCCGTGACGCGGGTGCAGTTGGGGCAGGTGATCCGAATACGTGCCGGCGGGATCATCTCGCCCCGGATATTCAGTCCAGCGGCCGCGAACACCTCTTCAACGCGCACGTCTGCTCCGGTTTCGGCCGACGCTGCTTCGCTCAGTACCGGGGATCCGGCAGAAGGGATCAGTCAACCTCGCGACGCTCGCAGACGAACTCGGCCACGCGACGTTCGCGCGCAGTGTGAAAGCTTCCCGCTCGCTCGTTCAGTTGACGAGACGGCGATTGGTTCCAACGCCTTTCGATCTGCCTCTCGTGCGCCATCGCTCCTCCTCATGCCGGGCGGATCCCCACCGGAGTCCGTCTCGACGCTCCGCCGAAACCGGCCGAGCTGAAGACGGGGGCGCAAAGAAGAACCCAGTTAGGAGAGTCACGGTACCAGAACTCAGTCCGCAGCCGGCGACGGCCCTGTCGCGACGACCCAGGCAGTTCGAGTCCGGCGTTCCGAGGTGGTTCGCCGCGCCCTTACCTCAGAAGGCGCGTCGACGCGGCCGCCGCATGGGGGCTCATTGCGAACGCGAGAGGCATCAGCGCGGCAAGCGTCGCAGCTCCGCCCAGCGCGAAGATCGACCGGTAGCTGTCGGTCAGCGCGACCGCGAGCCCCGCGAGGGGGACCGCGACGGCGGATGCCACCGCCCGCAGCGAGTAGTAGAGCGCGGTGTAGCCGCCGGATTCCCCCTGTGGAATCAAGGACGCGAAGAGTGAGAAACCGAGCGTCGAGATCAGGCCGAAGCCGACAGCGGCGGCCGCGCATGCGAGCGAAACGCCCACCAGGCTCGTAGTCGCCGCAGCCCCCAGGAACCCGAGTCCCATGCAGGCGACACCGAGTGCGAGAAGGCGCTTGTGACGCCGCTGCTCTCGGAGCCGGGAGGCGACTCCCATGACGGCTCCAGCACCGACCGCGAACGCGGCGAGCCACATGGAGGCAACGCCCGGCTCGAGGCCGAGGACGCTTCTCCCGTAGAGGAGGAAGAAGACGGGCAGCGGGGCGTAACCGATCACCCAGAGGATCTCGGCGAGGAGGAGCGATCGGACGCCCGGCTGCGTCAGGATCCGGCGGTAGAAGTGAAGCGGCGCCGACGCGGCGCGCAGCGGCTTCCCCGGATCGGCGATCGGAAGACGAAGCGTCGGAAGTGCAAGCAGGGGCATACCGATCGCAGCGAGGAGGAACGGTGCCCACAGGGCTAGCTCGGTGAGAAGCCCGCCGACGGCCAGGCCGACCAGCCCTCCGGCCAGCATCGCGACCTCCTGAGCCCCGTTTCCTCGGGCATAGTCAGAACCTTTGAAGCAATCGTGCACGAGCGCGCGATGCGCGGTCGTGACGACGTTCACACCCACGTACGCCACGGCGCCGGCGAACGTCAAAACGAGAAACGAGGTGCTGTGACCGAGGGCCACGGCGGTCAAGCCGCCCAGCGTGAGCAGGCTTCCGCCGACGATGAACGGCCGCCGGCCGTGGCGCGGTGTGTGGCGGCGGTCGCTCCACCGTCCAACGAGTAACGGCACGGCAAAGCCGGCCGCCGAGTTGATGAGCATCACCAGGCCTATCAGCACCGGCGCTTCTCGAATCTCGGCGAGGAGGAGCGGGAGGTACGTCGAGGCCACAGTGCGGACGAGACCGGCTCCGACCGCAGCAGCGCCGAACGAGACCAGGTAAGCAAGACCGCGTCGCGCGTCTCGGCCAGCCGGAGATACGTTCGTCGAGGGCGAGGCGACGAGAGGCTCACTAGACACGAACCGGCTCCCTCGAGCCTGAACGGCTCGTACTAATGATCCGCAACGAGCTTCCTTTCCGACGCGCGACGCCGCCCGAAGGGCCGGCATTTGCATCGCGGCCTTTCGTCACAGTAGCGGTCACGGCGGCATCGAGGAGCCGCGTGCGCGTGTACCGGTCTCGCCCGAGCGCGCCACGCTGCGGCCGCCATCGGCGCTGCCGTCGGTGGGCGCCGTGAGCGCCACGAGCGTGGCGCAGGACGGCGAGGAAGATCGGCAATCAATGTCAGCGCATCGGCGCGAGGCCATGCAGTTCGATCTCGAGCGCTCATGACCGGTTCGGCCGGGAGCGCGAACGAGCCATCCGACGGACGGGGTGAGATCTACACACGCGCAGCCGCGGGGCCATCAAGCCGAGCGCGCCGACGCACGAAGCGAGGGCGCGTGGACGGCTGCGCTCTCAGAGCCCGTGGCGACCACGTCGAAAACGGCGTGCAGCCGAGCTTCGGTCGCGACCTCGCGAACCCGCGAGTCATCGCGGTTCACGATCGTTATCCCGCTCGTCGGTGGAGTCGGGCCAGCCGCCGACGCGGCGCGGGTTCGAGCCGTCCGGATCGACGACCACGATGTCTCCGCGTCCGCCGACATCTTGCCGGCTTCGTCCGACGGTGGGGATGGGATTGTCTCGGTTCTGGGGCGACCGGTCAGCTTCCTGGCTCGGCGGCCTCGAGCGAGCGGGCGACACGCCGAAGCTCGCCGCGCGTGAGGTCGCCCGAGACGGTGACGACGAGGCGCTCGTCGAGCCCCCAGACGTGCGGTACGTCGCCGGCGGCGACGACGAGCTCGCCGCGGTAACCGGCGAAGTCGAAGCGCTCGGGCCGACGGCGCACGCTCTCGTTAAGAGCAAGCGGATCGCTCCAGCGGCTCGTATCGGCTCCGGCGAGTCGCGTCGTCACGATGAAGCGGTCGAGACCGCGCCGATACGCCGTCGAGACGACGTCGCGCGAGGCGGGGTTGCGACCGAATGCGGTCGGATACGTCTCGCGAGCAACGGCCGTCTCCGCTCGCTCGTAGCCGTCCGGAAGCCAGGCGGGCGAGAGCGGGGGATAACCGACGAGCCGCTCCGCCTCGCGTAGCGCCGCCCGCTGAAAGCCGACGTCGGTCACGTCGGCGTGACTTCCCGGCGGAAGCTCGGGCTTGAACGCCTCCCGCGGAACGCGCTCGTTCAGCCGGAGGCGATCGACCCGAATTTCGCTCACGAAGCGGCCGCGGAATCCCTCGACGATCCGAAGCGGGAAGGCCGTCTTCTTGTCGACCGTGACGGTGATGTGATCTGTCGGGTCCTCCGGTGTGACGAGGCGTAGGGAGGTGCGCGTCTCGAGCACCCACGTAGCGCGTCCCGAAAGCGAGCTCTCGCGCACCGAAACGTCGCCGGCGGCGGCGAGAGCCCGCACGAGCGCCCCGAGGTCGCGCTGCAGGATCAGCTCGGACGGCCCTTCGTCGGGTGGCCCCGGGGCGAGACCTTCGCGAACGCCATAGACGTCGGCGTCGCGGGAGTACGTGATCTCCCGTCCGCGGTCGGCCTGATAGACGAGCGCGCCTGCACCGGGAAGCTCGACGAGGCGTAGATCCCCGTCCGAGTCGACCAGGAAGCGCCAGCGCATCGTGTGAGCGTCGGCTGTTCCTTCGCGATTGCGAACGGTGACGATGCCTCCCGCGCTATCGAGGGTTCGAAGCGTCGCGGCCATCCGCGCGGTGATCGCTGCGGCGCTTGCCCGCTCCGGGCCGACTCGCCGGACATCCCCTCCTTCGATCCCGAAGAACACGGCGGCGGCGACCGCGGTCGCGACTGCGGCAGCGAAAGCAAGGCGGGGAAGGCGAGGTGGCGGGAAGGTCGGCCGGCGCCGCGCCCGCGGCCTCGCTTCCTCCAGCCGCGCGCGTAGTCGGGCGTCGAAATCGGGGGCATGCTCCGGCACGTCGAGCGAGCGGAGCGCTTCGCCGAGCCGCCGGTCGCGATCCTGAACCGGCTCGCTCACCGCTCACCCTCGGAGAGGGCCGAGCGCAGGCGCGCTCGAGCCCGGTTGACCCGCGAGGCGAGCGTTCCGAGGGGAATCTCGAGGATCGCGGACGCCTCCTCGTAGCTCATGCCCTCGGCGTCGATCAGGATCACGGCGGCGCGAAGGTCGGGCGAAAGTTCGGCCAGGGCTCGAGCGAGGTCGGTCGCTGACTCGACGACGTCTCCTCCGTCGTAGACGCCCTCACCGCGTTCGATCGCGTCCTCGCCGGCAACGAGGGGAGCGCGCCCGCGCCTTCTGAGCTCGTCCAGGCAGGTGTTGTAGACGATCCGGTAGAGCCAGGTTCCGAAGCTCGACGCGCCGGTGAACTTCGGCAAGGCGATGAAAGCCTTCACATACGCGTCCTGAAGGGCGTCGTCCATCGCTCCTGCATCTTCGAGGAGTCGGAACGCGAGCCCCCGAAGCGGTCGGTCGTGACGTCGGATGAGAGCCGCAAACGCGTCCGAATCGCCACGGGAGGCGCTGGCGACCAAGCGAGCCTCCCCACCGGATGCCGGGGGAGATTCGGAAGCGGCACGGCGAACTCTCAATAGACGACGACAGATGATCCATTCGGCATCCGACGGTAGATCGACGGGGCGAAGGGCGTCGGGACGCGGACGCAGCCGTGGCTCGCTGGATAGCCGGGGATCGTCCCCGCGTGGACGGCGTAGCCGCGGTGGAAGTAGCTAACCCACGGGAGGGGGACGCCGTACTGGCGCGACCAGCCGGCGATCTCCTTTCGGTAGACGCGATACGTCCCGCGCGGCGTCTCGTAGCCGCGTTTGCCGGTCGACGTGGCGTAGACGGAGACGATCCGCCCGTCACGCACGATCGCGAGCACCTGACGGCCGAGCGACACTTCGACGTGGGTCCCCCTCGCCCGCGATCTCGCGGCAAACGGGAGTGGCTTCCTGAGAGCTGCTTGGGTACGAGCGCCGGCAACGCCGTCGGGTCGGAGGCGATGGGCGAGCTGGACGGCGACCACGGCGTATCGCGTGGCCGGCCCGTAGCACCCGTCGACACCACCCGACGGAAAGCGAGCGGCGGCGAGCCTTCGCTGAAGCGACGAGACCGCTGGCCCGCAGTCACCGACCCGCAGGATTGCCGATCGTGCCGCCTCCGGTCCGACGAGAGCGACGATGACGAGCGCGAGGAGAACGAGCTGCTTTGCGGAGGTGAGTGTCTTCATGCCCGTTTGACGACGGGCAGGGCGCGTTTTTTCGCGCGCCTCCCACGTCGCTTCCGGACGGCGGCGGCGCTGCGACCGGAACGACGACGCTCATCGGCCCGGCGGGCTCAGCACGACCGCGTCCGCGAGCTCCGGCATCCACAGCCCGCGGCGACGCATGAAGGCGAGCTTCCATTGGACGTCAGATGCGTAAGGGCCGACGCGCGGCGACCTCCAGTTCGTCGCCGCCATCGGCCGCGATGGGGCTCGTGCTCACATACACGAGGCGGCCCGTCCACTAGCGCGAGGCCGGCCCGTCCACTAGCGCGAGGCCGGTACGTCGGCGCTCGCCTCGACGATGACCGGGTTCGGATCGGGTGTGTCGCGCGGGAACTCCATGCCCCAGGCGACGAGCTCCTGGTAGGGCATCGAGAAGTTGTTGTCGCCGACGAACTGCTCGATGATCTTCCCCTCGCGGAGGCGAACGGCGTGCGTCTCGCTCATCGTCCCCTGCTCTTCGGTGGGTGGATTGCCGTAGAACGGCCCAAGGTTCCTGTAGTGGATGACGAAGCGGAAGCACGCGCGAGTGCCGTCCGGCGAGAAGAACTGGTCGTGGAGCGTCACGCGTAGCCCCGGGTAGGCGGCGTGGAACTGGCCGACGAACTCCTTGAGCGCCTCGCGACCGCGAATCGGCCATCCAAGCGGCGTGTACAGAACGACCTCTGGGTCGTAGACCTCGTCGAGGAGCGCCTCATCGCCGGTCGCGAGCGCACGGACGAACCGCTCGGGGAGCGTCTCGCCGGCGTCGGGGAGCCGGTAGCCGAGCGCCGCGAGCGGCTCCGTATCGCCGAACAGGACGGAGTCGGGCTCGACCAGCGGGCGCAACCGCTCCTTGTACTCCCTGAAGGCGGGACCCGACTCGTGCTCCTCGACCGCGTCGAGATCGACCCACGTCTCGTAGAGCCAGAACTCGCGAGGGTCGCGCCGGGAACGGTGGACGGCGAAGGCGAGGTTTCCGCCCTCCTCACGGACGCGCTCCACGTTCGAGAGCAAGAGGTGCCCGACGGCGCTTTCCTGGCCCTCGCGAGCGCGCATGCGGACGAAGTAACTGATTGCCATGGCACCTCCTTGCGCCGGGAAATGAACCCCCGGCGGCGGAAGACGTCGTCGTAACTGGAGTTCGACCCGGGGAACGCCGGCGACGCAGGACGCATTCCGTCGACGCCTCCTTACCATCGAGGTTCTTTGCCGGGAAGTGCAGGCGATGCGCGAGAGCGTCGCCCTCGAGGACGTAGATGGTCGGCCCGGTTGGGCTGTCTTTGCATGCGAAACGGATCCCGGTGGACGAGCGCCGCTTGGCGGGTCTCCCCGCTGGCGAGCATATGCTGGTCCCCTCCGATGGGCCGACGCTTCGGAGCCCGATGCCGCTAGCCGCCGACGAGCTCCGAGGGCTCGACGCCTGGTGGCGCGCGGCGAACTTCCTCTCAGTGGGGCAGATCTACCTGCTCGACAACCCGCTCCTTCGGGAGCCGCTCAAACCGGAGCAGATCAAGCCGCGCCTGCTCGGCCACTTCGGCACCGTGCCGGGGCTCAACCTGGTCTACGCACACTTGAACCGCGTGATCCGGGAGCGCGACCTGAACGCGATCTACGTCTGCGGCCCGGGCCACGGCGGGCCCGGGATGGTCGCGAACGCGTACCTCGAGGGGACGTACACCGAGCTCTACGCGCACGTGCCTGAGAACGAGCGGGGCCTCCGCCGGCTGTGCCGGCAGTTCTCGTTCCCGGGTGGCATTCCGAGCCACGCGGCCCCGGAAACGCCGGGCTCGATCAACGAAGGAGGCGAGCTCGGCTACTCCCTCTCGCACGCCTTCGGCGCGGCGCTCGACAACCCCGACCTGCTCGTCGCCTGCGTTATCGGCGACGGCGAGGCGGAGACGGGCCCGCTCGCCACGAGCTGGCACTGCAACACGTTTTTGAACCCGCGCTGCGACGGCGCCGTGCTTCCCATCCTGCACCTGAACGGCTACAAGATCGCGAACCCGACGGTGCTTGCGCGGATTCCCGAGCGGAGGCTCGCGTCGCTCCTCGAGGGCTACGGCTGGCGTCCGCTCGTCGTCGCCGGCGACGAGCCGGCGTCCGTCCACGAGATGCTCGCGGCCGCCCTCGACACCGCCCTCGACGACATCGCCGAGATCCAGCACCGCGCCCGCTCGGACGGCGACGAGACGGCGCCCGACCTGTGGCCGATGATCGTCCTCAGGACGCCCAAGGGCTGGACGGGGCCGGAGGAGGTGGACGGGGTTCCGGTCGAAGGGACGTGGCGCTCGCACCAAGTGCCCGTGCTCGCCGCGCGCGAGAACCGGGAGCACCTGCGGATCCTCGAGACGTGGCTGCGAAGCTACGGTCCCGAGGAGCTCTTCGATGAGACCGGGCGCCTGGTCCCGGAACTGCGCGAGCTCGCGCCGCGCGGGGACCGGAGGATGAGCGCGAACCCCAACGCGAACGGCGGGCTCCTCCTCCGTGACCTCGACCTCCCCGACTTCCGCAAGTACGGCGTCGAGGTCGCCGCGCCGGGCAGCGAGATGGCCGAGGCGACGCGCGTCCTCGGAGGCTGGCTGCGCGACGTCATCGCCGCAAACGCCGATACGTTCCGCCTCTTCGGGCCGGACGAGACGGAGTCCAACCGGCTGAGCGCCGTCTTTGCGACGACCGACCGGCAGTGGGAGGCCGAGCGCCTCCCGACGGACGAGAATCTGGCCCCCGAGGGCCGCGTGATCGAGGTGCTGTCCGAGCACCTCTGCCAGGGCTGGCTCGAGGGGTACCTGCTGACGGGGCGACACGGGCTCTTCAACTGCTACGAGGCGTTCACGCACATCGTCGACTCGATGTTCAACCAGCACGCCAAGTGGCTCGAGACCACGGAGAGGATCGCCTGGCGTCGGCCGATCGCGTCGCTCAACTACCTGCTCTCCTCGCACGTCTGGCGGCAGGACCACAACGGCTTTACGCATCAAGACCCCGGCTTCGTCGACAACGTCGTGAACAAGAAGGCGCACGTCGTCCGGGTCTACCTCCCTCCCGACACGAACACGCTCCTCTCCGTCGCCGACCACTGCCTGCGCTCGAAGGACTACGTGAACGTGATCGTGGCCGGCAAGCAGCCGGCGCTGACGTACTTGCCGATGGACCAGGCGATCGTCCACTGCACGCGCGGAGCCGGGATCTGGGACTGGGCGTCCAACGACGAGGGTGTCGAGCCTGACGTCGTGCTTGCGTGCGCGGGCGACGTCCCGACGCTCGAGACGCTCGCCGCCGCCTCCATCCTGCGCGAGCGGATGCCCGAGCTTCGCGTGCGGGTCGTCAACGTCGTCGACCTGATGCGCCTCCAGCCCGACACCGAGCATCCACACGGGATGTCCGACAGGGAGTTCGACTCGCTCTTCACGAGCGACCGGCCGGTCGTCTTCGCCTTCCACGGCTACCCGTGGCTGATCCACCGGCTCACGTACCGGCGCACGAACCACCGGAACCTGCACGTGCGCGGATACAAGGAGGAGGGGACGACGACGACGCCGTTCGACATGGTGATGCTGAACGACCTCGACCGCTTCCACCTCGTCGTCGATGTGATCGACCGCGTCCCGGGCCTCGGCGACGGGGCCGCGCACCTTCGCCAGGAGATGCAGGAGGAGCGGCTGCGGGCGCGCGCCTACACCCGCGAGCACGGGGAGGACGATCCGGCGATCGCCGGGTGGACGTGGCCGCACTGAGCGACGTCCTCGTCGTCAACGCCGGCTCGACAAGCCTGAAGCTCGCCCTCGTCGACGCGAACGAGCGCTCGCGGCCGGTCGCCTCGCTGGGCGAGACGCCGCCCGTCGGCCTTGTGGGGCACCGCGTCGTCCACGGCGGGGAGGAGTTCCTCGATCCGACGCCGATCGACGACGCCGTCGAGCGCAGGCTCCGGGAGCTCGTGGAGCTCGCGCCGCTCCACAATGCCCCCGCCCTCGCCGCGATCACGCAAGCGCGCGGGCGGCTGCCGGACGCGCGGCACGTCGCCGTCTTCGACACCTCCTTCCACCGCACGATCCGCCCGGTCGCGGCGACGTACCTGCTGCCCGCGCGCTACCGCGAGCACGGGATCCGCCGTTTCGGGTTCCACGGCCTCTCCGTCCAGTGGTCGGCCGAGCGCGTGCGCGCACGGCGCCTCGTCGTCTGCCACCTCGGCGGCGGCTCCTCGGTGACGGCGGTTCAGGACGGTGCCTCCGCAGACACGTCGATGGGCTTCACGCCGCTCGAGGGCGTGCCGATGCCGACGCGTGCGGGCTCGTTCGACCCGGGCGCGCTCGTCTACCTGCTCCGGCACGGCGTCTCGGTCGACGACCTCGACGACGCTCTCCAGCACGAGTCGGGCCTGCGGGCGCTCGCCGGGACGGACGACGTGGGCGCGATCGAGCGCGACGACGCCGAGGGCGCGCGCCTCGCGCTCGAGATCTACTGCTACCGCATCGCGCAGGCGGTCGCGGCGATGGCGGCGGCGCTCGGCGGGCTCGACGCCCTCGTCTTCACCGCCGGCGTCGGCGAGCACGCGGCGGGCCTGCGCTCCCTGGTCG
>JALZFU010000053.1 GCA_030861385.1 Actinomycetota bacterium | reverse complement strand
GTTCATCGCTCTCCCCTCGACGGCGCGCCCCCGGCTGGTGGCGTCCGCGGGTTTTCCGGCGGCGCTGGCGGCGGCGGTCCGACGTTTCAGCCAGAGCACCGGAATCCTGGGTCGATCGGCCCGATTGGCACTCGCGGCGGCGACGCGCACCGGTGCCGTCGAGGCCCTTCTGCCTGACCGGATCGCGGTTATCAGCGCCCGTCGGCCCGACCACGCCCCGGTTTCCGAGGCCGACTGCCTGGTTGCGCGGCTCGCGGAGATCTTTGGCACCGACGTCGTCGTCGCATTGGCCGTGGGCGCGATGCGCGCGAACCGCAAGCCCGTCCTGCAGGTGCTCACCCCGGGAGGCCGTACCCTCGGGTTCGCGAAGCTCGCACTCTCGCCACTTGCGCACCGGTTGGTACGTGCGGAGGCGGCAAACCTCCAGTCGCTTGCCGGACAGCGGTTTCGTCATTTGGAGCTGCCCGAGGTGGTGCATCACGGCACATGGCGGAGTCATGAGCTGCTCGTGATGAGCGCGCTTGACACCCCGCTCCGCCGTCGCCGCGGACGCAGGTCGCTGCCGATCGCCGCGATGGCTGAGCTTGCCGCCGTCGCAGGAACCGCCACCCGCGCCGTCGGCGAGACACGGTGGTTCGCTGAGCTGCGCAGCGCGACAACGGACAACCGCGAGGCGAGCGCGTCTCGGTTCAACGACCTGCTCGAGCATCTCGCCGCGCAGCACGGCGAGCGGCCGATTCGCTTCGGCAGCTGGCACGGCGACTGGGGTCCGTGGAACATGGCCTGGGCCGACGACCGCGTGCGGCTGTGGGACTGGGAGCGGTTCGCCCGCGGCGTTCCGTACGGGCTCGACGCGCTGCACTATTCGCTGCCGACGTCGCCGGAGAGTTCGTCCGTCGCACGGCTACGCCGGGCGGCCGCAGCGGCGCTGGCGCCGTTCGAGACCGCCGCAGACGAGGCAGCGCTGGTGCTCACCCTCTACGTGACCGCGCTCTGCGCGCGCTTCCTCCCAGACTCGCTCACGGAGCATGGGGAGCAGCTTCGGCGGCGGGTCGTGAAGCTGCTCAATTTGCTTGAGGTGCTGCTGGCCGATGACGGAGCGGTGCCTGCCAAGCACCGCCCCACCGGCGTACGCCCTCGTGCCGCGGGAGGGACATGGCCATGATCGACGCACCCGCTCTCGAGCTCGCGAAGCAAACGGTTCGAACCGCTACCGCCACTGTCGGGCACGCCACGGCGCCGCTGCGCATGTCGCCGGACTTCCTGATCGTCGGCGCGCAGCGCTGCGGCACGACCTCGCTGTTCCGCCAGCTTGCCGCACATCCGGCCGTCGTGCCGCCCCTCTTCCAAAAGGGCATTCACTTCTTTGACATGCACTACGGCCGCGGGCTGCGATGGTACCGCGGCCACTTTCCCGTCCGGTCGTTGGCCCCTCGCCGGGTCGCGCGCGCCGGTGCCCGTCCGGTGACGGGGGAAGCGAGTCCGTACTACGTCTTTCACCCGCTCGCGCCGAGGCGCATCGCCCGCGACCTGCCCGGCGTAAAGCTCATCGTGCTGCTGCGTGACCCGGTCGAGCGGGCTTTCTCCGCTCACCGCCAGGAAACGGCACGCGGCTTCGAGACCGAGCCGTTCGAGCGGGCGCTCGAGCTCGAGCCCAGTCGGCTGGCGGGAGAGGTGGAGAAGATCCTCGCCGACCCTATGTACGTCAGCTTCAGCCACCAGCATCACGCCTACGTCACACGCGGCCACTACGCCGAGCAGCTGACCCTCCTGTTCGAGCTCTTCGGCCGCGAGCGCGTATTGGTGCTGGAGAGCGCGGACTTCTTCGAGCGACCGATGCTCGTGTGGGAGCGCGTACTTGCGTTCCTCGGGCTGCCGACGTGGCACCCAGACGCGTTCGGACGTCACAACGCGCAGCCCAGACCGCGGCTGCCCGACCGGCTGCGCGCACGCCTGGAGGACTACTTCGTTCCGCACGACGAACGGCTCGCCGCGCTGCTCGGAGAGGTGCCGACGTGGCGCCGGTGACCGCGCCGATTGGTGGCCGCGACGACGTGCCGCTTGGTTGGTACCCGACCTTCGTACGCCGCCACGCGCGGCTGCTCGCGGCGACGGCCTTGGTCGGCGCGCTTGCGGGCGGCGCGCTCGTCATCCACCGCGGCCGCGTCTACACGGCCACTGTCGAAATCATCGCGTCGAAGGCACCGCTCGGGATCATGCCCGACGGCGCCGGTCGCCGCGTCGTGCGGTCGACGGTCGACACGGAGGCCCAGCTGCTCGTGAGCGACGCCGTCGTCGCGCCCACGGCAAGGGCGCTGGGCGGGAGTCTCAGCTCGAGCGACATCCGGCAAGCGATCGCGGTGACCGTTCCCCAGGGGACACGTGTGCTTCTCGTTCGGTATCGCAGCGGAAGCGCGGCCGCGGCGCGAAAAGGCGCCACTGAGGTCGCTCGGCACTACCTCGCACTGCGAACCCGCCTGAACCAGGTGCAACGCTCGCGGGCGATCGCGCGTCTCGTGACGTTTCTCGACCGCCTCGTCGTCGAGCCGGTGGACGGCGGCGAGAACGCCTCGGTCGCCACCCTGAATCGCGCGCGGATCCGAGTGGCACGTGAGCTGGAGGACTTGCGTGCAACACCGATCGACCCCGGGGAGCTCGTGTCGGCCCGGCCGTACGTGGCAGCGTCGTTCCCGAACGCGTCCGTCCCGATCACAACGGGTGGTTTACTGGGGCTCCTGGCGGGCGTCGCCATCGCTCTGGGCGTGGAGGCGAAGCACCGGGGCGTACGCACGGTCGAGACGCTTTCGACGTCTGTCGCGGGCTGATCGTCGCGTTATGGGCCGAGTCAGCAGAATCTGGTCGCTATGCGAGTTCCGCTGCGGCGCCAGTCATGAAGACGCCGGGCCGCAGCGGTGAAGCCATCGAGTGACGACGGGGGCGTCGGCATGAGCTATGAGGCGACATCCGGCAACGAGCGGCCGTTGCTCGGCAAGGCGCTGCGCCGGCGCTGGCTCGCGATCGTGGCCGCTGTCGTGCTCGGCACCGTGGTCGGCGCGGCGGCCGGCGTCGTCTGGCCGCGGGCGTACAAGTCGACGATGACGATCATCATCGCTCCGCTCGAGGGCGACCCCTACTCACCCGCGAGCGTCGACCGGCTCAACGAGGCGAACACGGACGTCCAGACCGATGCCCGCCTGGCGGCAAGCCCGGCGGTCGCGCGCCTCGTCGAGCGCGCGCTCGACCTCGCTCGCGGGTCGCTCGCCTGGCGCTCGAAACTCAGCGTCACCGTCGTCCCCAACAGCCAAGTCATCACGATCTCATACCGGGCGCCCGCGCGCCGCCTAGCCAAGGAAGTCGCTCAAGCGTTCGGCGTTTCGTACCTCCGATACCGGGCGCAGCGCTCGCGCGCGACCGTATCGGGCCAGCTCGTAGCGCTGGAACAGCGCGCTCGACAGACTCAAAGGCGACTCACTGCGGCCGCGAGCGGTCTTGACCCGAGCACGAGCCCGTCCAATCGCGCGTATCTCAACCAACGAGTCGCGATCTATACCGAGCAGTTGGCGGCTTTCGCGGCCGAGGCGGCGCGGTTGTCGAGCGCGAGCCGGAATCCAGGGCAAGTGGTGACGCCAGCGGGCGAGCCGACTGTTGACGGGCTCACGCCGCCCGAGCTTGCCGCACTGGGCGGCTTCGCCGCTCTCCTCGTCGGTCTCACGCTCGCGGTCGGCCGCGAGGTCAGCGACCGTCGCTTGCGCGACCCGATGGGGGTCGAGGACGTCGGCGTCCCGGTGCTCGGGGAGCTGCAGGTCACCGAGCCCACTGAGAGGTCGGCAGACGGGTACTCGAACGAAGCGGTCGAGCAATACCGTCTGCTCCGGACGGCGGTCGTGACGCACGCCCCCGCGCCACGGGTCGTCGTCCTGTCTGTGCTCTCGTCGACGCTTCACAGCGAGGAGGTTGCGATGCCGCTCGGCGAGGCGCTCTCGCGTGCCGGCCACGAGGTCACCGTCGTCCTGACCTCGCCGAGCTCCCGCCATGACGCTCCTGGAAACCGCCGGCCTGGACTCGGGGACATCCTGCTCGACGGGGCGGACCCGCACAGTGTTCGCGCCGCGATCGCATCTGGCCTCTACGTGATCGAAGCGGGGCGAGACATCGACACGGCGGCCGAGCGGTTCGTCGCGGACGAGATGCGCACGGCTTTGCGCGACCTCGCCGGCCGCGGCGACTACGTCGTTGTCGCGGCGCCCCCTGCCGGCACGTCCGGTGCGGCCGCGCTCGCCGCCGTCGGTGATGAGGTGCTCGTCGTCTGCGAGCTGAACGCCGCCACTCGCGACGACCTCGCCGCGAGCGTGCGCGAGGTGCGCCGCGTCGGGGGAAAGCTCCTCGGTGCGGTCGTGGTCCAACGACACCAGCGGAGCTCTGGGGAGCTGCGCCGCTTAGGAAAACGAGCTCTTCGTCGCGGCCGCGACGCAGCGGCCGCCCCCTCTCGGGAGCAATCCCGTATCGGTCGTCGTTCGTCCGAGAGAGCCACGACGTCGCTGGCGCGTCCTCACCCCACGAGAGATCGGGCGGATTGAGCGCCCCTTCCGAGATCATTGCGAGGCCGCGGGGCGAGGAACGCTCTGGCGTGAACAAGCGCGCGTCGCAGGCGAAAGAGCTAGACGTCCGCGTCGAGTGGCGGAATGTCGATCGCCGCTCGGCCAAGTGCGTTCACGGTCCAGCCTTCGAGCGGTAACCGCTCGACAACAACGCGTGTCGGACGAGCGAAAGGCGATCGTCGCCGAGGGCTACGACGACGTCGCGGAGGCGTCCGCGGCCCTGGAAAAGGCGGGTACGGAGTGGCCGCGCCTGCGCCTCCTCTGCGATCTCCTCGCTCGCCTCCAGCCGGGATCGTCCGTTCTCGATCTCGGCTGCGGCAACGGGTCCGCCGCGGGCTTCCCTGCGACGGTACCGCCTGCTCGCGACGTTCCGGACTTGACAGCGCGAGCGCATCCCAGGAGGATCTGCAGCTCACCATCCGGGGGAGGTTGCATGCTGCGGCGCGAGATTGCCCTTGGCGGGTCGCCCCTTCTAGCGCGCGTCGTCCCTCCAGGGAGCGGGCCGGACTTGTCGTCGACGAGCGGTTCGATGCGGCGCCGCCGGGCTCTCTCGCCGCGACCACTGAATTGCCTGAACGAGCGTTGGGAGCCTTCGCCACACGACCTTTCGTATTGATGCTCGCGACCGCGGCCGCAGTCGGAGGCTGCAGCGGTAACGAGGAGGCTGCGAGGACGGTTACGACGACTGCCACGTCGTCGAACCCGGTGACCGAGACGTCGGCGGCGGCGACCGACACGGCGGCGCTCGAAGGCGAGACCGGGAATTCGGGGCAAGGAGATGACGCCGAGAACGGACTTCGGTTCCGCGGCGCCGGAGACGAGAGCCTTCCTCCCTTTCGCGTCATGCGCCGCGGCACGATCCTCCGCTGGACGAACACCGGCGAGGTCTTCAGCCTCTTCGGCAGCACGGGAACCATCGTGGATTCGGTCGCCCCCCAGGGCGAGGCGGTTCTCCCCGCCGGCGTCCAGCGGATCGACGTCGTCGCAAGCGGCCAGTGGGTGATCGAGATCCCCGGTGCACGCCGCCTACGGTGACCCGGTGCGGGTCCTCGAGGAGCTGGAGCACGTCGCCACGGCTGGTGACGCTCGCGCTTGCGATCCGGTCATCCGGACGGCAGAATGGACGGGGCGCAGCCACCCGGTCGGACCACCTGGGGCCACGTCGACGAAGGGCGATCTGCGGCGATGACTAATACGAATCCTCGCTCGACCCGGGACGGCTCTGACGACGAACGCTCCCCCGAGCTCTCCGTAGACGACGGCGGCGCCGACCATACGGGCACAGCCGCGAGCTCCCGCGCCGCCTTTCTGCGGCGCGCAGGTGTGCTCGGCGGTACTGCCCTCGCGACCGGCGGTCTCGTCACCGCCCTACCGAAGCTCGCGAACTCGGCAGCGTCGACGGCGCGCGATGTCCGCATCCTGAACTACGTCCTTCGCCTCGAGTACCTCAAGGCCGCCTTCTACCGAGAGGCGGCCGAGGGAGGCCGCTTGACGGGCGAGCTCCAGCAGTTCGCGCAGCTACTCGCGCGCCACGAGCGCACGCACGTCGCGCTCCTTCGAAGGCAACTCGGAGGCAGGGCGGAAGACGAGCGAACGTTCGACTTCGGCGACGCCACGGCGAACGACGATGCGTTCGCCGGCTCGGCGCGCACGCTCGAGGAGCTGGCGGTTGCCGCGTACATCGGCCAGGGCGCAAACCTGACGCGCAGGCTCATGGTGCCGTTCGCGCAGCTCTGTTCGGTCGAGGCGCGCCACGCCGCGTGGATCGAGGACATTCTCGACCGCGATCCCGCCCCGTTCGCCGCCGACAAGGCGAAGACTCCGGCGGAGGTCCTCGCCGCCATCGACAGGACCGGCTTCGAGGCGACGAGCTAGAGGGGCGCTCGGTGGCCGGGGAAGGAAGAGGAGATCGACTGATGCCCGACCTGACGCTCGAGGAGCTGGATCGAGACGGCGCGATCCAGGAAGACATCGCCGACCTCTACGGAGAATCGCGCGCCGAGTTCCTGCGGAAGGCTCTCGTCGGCGGAAGCACGCTCCTCGCCGCACTCGCGGCGCCGCCCGTCCTGGAAGCAAAGAGGTCGAAGTCGAACGACGTCCGGATCTTTCAGTACGCGCTGAACTTCGAGTACCTCCAGGCGACGTTCTATACGGAGACCGAGCGCGCGGGCACCGTTGCCGCCATGAAACAAGACAAGGCCGTGTGGGCGAAGACGCTCGGGGCTCATGAACGCGCCCACGTCCAGATCATCAAGCACGTGCTCGGTGATGCCGCGACGAAGAAGCCGTTCTTCAACTTCCACGGGAACACTGAGAGCGAGAAGAAGTTCACCCGCACGGCGGTCGCGATGGAAGATCTCACGACGGCGCTCCTGACCGGCGTGACGCCCGCGATCCACTCGCGAGCTCTCGTCGCGGCGACGTTCTCGCTCCTCACGGTGGAAGCGCGGCACGCAGCATGGGCTCGCCACCTCGCCGGCGTCATCCCGGTCGCTGGTGCGCTCGATCAGCCGAAGCCGGTCGGAGACGTGGATCGGATCGTCGCTTCCACCCGCTTCATCAGTACGCTCGTTCCGAAGACCACGGGGCGAGCGGCGCCGAAGTTCGTCGGGTGAAGAAGAGCGCGTCCTCGCGAACGCGGAGAGTGAGCTTCGCTCTCGTCCTGGGAGCCGTGCTCGTCGTCGCCGCCGGCTTGGCGATCGCGGTCCGGTCGTCCTCGGCTTCACATGACGGCGGAGCTGACGGTGCCCCGAGATCGTCCCCTCGCGACCGTGATGCTGAGCTCGCCGGACTCCCGACGCCGGTCAGGCCGGCGTTCGTGCCCGGGAAGCCGGAGTTCCTCCCTTCATCGGCGCATTCGTCGCGCTGGGCCGTCGTCCGCGCGGCGGTTCCGGCGCGCGCGCGCCCGAGCGCTCGCGCTCGCGCGGTCGCATTGGTAGGGAGGGTGACGCCGGAAGGGACGTCGAACATCGTCCTCGTCCTCGGTCGGCGGGTCGACGAGGCCGGTCGCTTGTGGATCCGTGTCCGACTCCCGGTGCTCGGCCAGGCGAACACCGGGTGGGTTCCTCGTGAGGCGCTCGGAGGCTACGGAACGGTCACGACGCACCTCGTCGTCGACCTCGAGTCACTCCAGGCGACGCTCTTTCGGAACGGACGAGAGATCTTCCGTGCCGATGTCGGCGTCGGCAAGCCGTTCTGGCCGACGCCTCGAGGCGAGTTCTACATTCGAAACCGGCTGACTGGGTACGCGAGCCCGATGTACGGTCCCCTCGCGTTCGGGACGAGCGCGCGTTCGCGAGTCCTGACCGACTGGCCGGCCGGCGGCTTCGTGGGCATCCACGGGACCGACCGTCCGGATCTCCTTCCCGGCCGCGTCTCGCACGGCTGTATCCGTATGCGAAATTCGGACATCCTCCGGCTCTCGCGGCTCATGCCGGTCGGCACCCCGCTCACGGTTCGCTGATGGCGAGCGTCAAGACGCTGCAACCGAACCGCGTCGTCCTCGCTCTCGCAGGCGTCGCGCTCGTACTCGTCCTCGTGCTCGTCCTTGTCCAGGCGCCGCCAGCGCAGGGGCAAAACCGTGGCGGCAGCGACGTTCCATCCGAACTCTGGAAGACGTACCCGCTCGATCCAAGTCACGGAAAGGCTCGCATTCGGACGGAGGAACAGAATGGGACGGGGGAGGAGAATCAGACGGGGGAGGAGATCGAGCCGGAGCAAAGCTCGGGCCAACCCCCGGCCGCCACGACGGAGCAACCTCCGGCCGGCACGAGCACGTCGCGTGGGACAGAAGTACGAGACGGCGAGAACGAGCCGTCCTCGGCCGGAGTCGACGACTCGCGCACGCTCCAGATGCTTGCGGTGCTCGTGCTGTCGCTCGTCGCTCTGCTCGTCGCGCTGCTTGTCGCTCCTCCCGCCGTGAGGCGAATGGCCGCCGTCCCCGGCTCTCTCGCGCGGCGAGGGTCCGCGTCCCCCCTCCGCTCGGGCGCTGGCGCCGCCCGCCCGAAAGCCGGCGCGAGATCGCTCGGGTCGAGCACCACGACCGTCCGGCCCGCCGCGGCGCCGGCCGTCGGGGCAAGTCGGGTGGTGGCAGCGCCTCGCGCCGGGCGTGTGACGAGGTCGTCGCGCCGGGTGAGGCAAGTGGCGCTTCCGACCGCTTCCTACGCGACCGCTCCCTTCCGTGCTCTCGGGCGCGTCGCAGCGGCGGTGGCGACTGGCCTTGCGAACGTGGCGGAGCTCGTCTCGTCGAGGCGCTACCACATCCTGCTGTACTCGGTTGCCGTGCTGGCGGCGGCCTCGCTCGGCTTCGTCGTTTCGCTCTTTCTGAACGGAGCCTGACCGAGCGCGGCGCGCGGCGCACCGGTCCTCGGCGAGCGTGGCGGGGGAGCGGTGGCGTGAACGCCGCTCAGGCGCGAAGCATCTCTTCGCTTCTCTCCGCCGCCTGACGCCGGGCCTCCACCCACCCCGCGAGGAGAACCGGATCGACGCCGCGTCGGAGGTCGCGACAGTCGTGGCAGAGGATCGATCGCAAACGCCAGAGGACGTCGGCCACGTGGCCGCCGCAACCAAGGCAGATGTGGTCCCACTCATTTACATGAGAAGTAGCCACGTCGTCGCACCTTCTTTCTTCCGATAGCCGCAGGACGCACCCCGGAGAGCCGCAGAGGGGTACGTCAGTCGAATACAACCTCCTGCCCGCGAAGACAACTCCCCGATAGTCGAGTTCCGTGCGCCCGTGCTCCTGTCCTCCTCTTCAGTCGCCTGACGCGCTACGCTCGTGCGCATCGACGCCTTCCACGAGCTCCCGGCGTTAGCTCGTCAACGGATCTGGGACGGAATCACCTCCCGGAACGTCCACGGCGAGCGGATGACCCTCGGCGTGGTCGAGCTCGACCCGGACGCGGTCGCGCCCGAGCACAGCCATCCTCACGAGCAGTTCGGTGTCGTCCTCAGCGGCTCGGTTCTCTTCCGAATCGGCGACGAGACGAAGGAGCTCCGCCCGGGGAGCGTGTACGTCATCCCGGCGAACGCGCCGCACACCGCGCAGGCGGGGCCCGGCGGGACGGTCCTGATCGACGTCTTCTCGCCCGTGCGCGAGGAGTGGCAAGCGGCGCCGGCGGCCGATGACGCCGAGCCGCGCTGGCCCTCCTAGCCGGCGCCGCGCGACGACGCCCCGCCGCAGCGTTCGTCCCGCCCTGTCACATGCGAGAGATCGGCGCGATTGGTGAGTCGCGCGCGAGGCGGTGCCGGACGGCAGAATGCGCGCGATGGCGGTCGGCGAGACGGTCCGGCGTTGGGACGAGCTCTTCGCGGCCCGGACGCGCGGGGGCGCAGGCGAGGGCCTGCTCGAGATCCTCGCGCTCGCCGGCGCCCGGGACGTCGTCTCGTTCGCGGGGGGCTTTCCCGATCCAGCCACGTTTCCGGGTTCCGCCCTCGCCAACATCCTCGGCGAGCTCGTCGAGCAGGGTGACCCGACGCCGTTCCAGTACTCACCGACGCAGGGACTTCCCGGACCGCGGGACTTCGTCGCCGACCGGCTCGAGCGACTGGAGGGGAGACGCCCCGCCGAGGCTGAGCTCATGCTCACGAGCGGAGCCGTCGAGGCGCTCGAGCTCTTCGGGAAGGCGTTTCTCGACCGGGGCGACGCGGTTCTCGTCGAGGCGCCGACGTACCTCGGCGCGGTGATGGCGTTCCAGAGCTTCGAGGCGCGCGTCACGGGCGTTCCGCTCGACGACGACGGCCTCGACGTCGAGGCGCTCGAGCGCGCCGTCGCGGCCGCCGGCCCGCCCAAGCTCCTCTACACGATTCCCGACTACCAGAACCCGGCGGGGGTCTCCCTTACGCCCGACCGGCGCGAGGCGCTCGTCGAGCTCGCGCGCGGCGCCGGCTTCCTGATCGTCGAGGACGTCGCCTACCGGGAGCTCTCGTAC
>JALZFU010000039.1 GCA_030861385.1 Actinomycetota bacterium | reverse complement strand
GTTCGGCGCTGGGTCGACCCAGCGAAGCTCGGGTCGCTCGTCTTCACGGGAATCGCCAGCGCGGCACAGCTCCTCCGCGACCGGCGCCTCCTCGTCGCCGGCGGCGCGTGGGCGTTCGCGAACTGGCTGTTCGATTTCATGGTCTTGCTGACGCTCACCGCCACCATTCGCGCCGAGACGGCGCTCCTACCTCTCCTACTCGTCTACGTGGTCGGACAGCTGCTCGCCGCCGTTCCGATCACGCCGGGCGGCGTCGGCGTCGTCGAGCCGACGATGACCGGCATGCTGATCGCTGCCGGAGCGCCGGCGGGGGAAGCAATCGCCGCCGTACTCGGGTACCGGCTCGTAAGCCACTGGCTGCCGATTGTGGTCGGACTCCTGTTTTTTCCAACCCTCGTCGTGTCGCGGCGACGTGCGGAAGGAAGACGGCGGAGGGGGAGGGATTCGAGTCCTCGAGGGGCGTGACCGCCGTCGCGATCTCAACACGGTCGCACCGGCGAACGTGCCGCTGCGAAAGAGGGTGAGGTCGAGCATCGGCGTGTTGTCTCGACTCGAGGACGACGAAGAGGGCGAGCGCGATCACGGCAAGCGAGAACGCGCCGAGGATGAACAGCGACGTCCAGCCGCGGTTGTTTGCCTCGATCAGCCCGAAGGTCAGGGCGAAAAGCCCGACGCCCGACGAGAGGAGCCCGGGGACATCCAGCCGCGACTCGGCGGACGTGTCCGGCAACTCGTCGATCAGCAGGTAGCTGGCCGCGCTCGCGAGGGCGCCGATCGGCACGTTCCGCCAGCGCCCTGGGCCACTCTCGCGCCGATCAGGAAGGTGGCGCTCGGCGTGAGGCACAGGCAAGGGAAGACCCGGCGAAGATCGTGAGGCCGACCACGAAGATGCGTCTGCGGCCGAGGAGGTCGGCCAGCTTGCCGGCCCGTCAGGATCAGCGCGGCGAAGGAGAGGGCGTAGCCGGCGACGACCCACTCGAGCTCGGAGAGCCGCGCGCCGAGGTCGCGCTGGGTCGAAGGCAGCGCGACGTTCACGACGGTGTTGTCGAGCATGATCATGAACAGCCCGGAGGCGACGGCCGCGAGCGTCCACCACCTGCGGTTCTGGCTCGTGAGGAGCCGCTGCCTCATCGGTTCCGCCCCGCTCCGTGGCTCACCGGAGATGGAACGGAACGCTCGTGAGGAGGACGCGCGGCTCGAAGAGCAGGAGCCGCTTGATGTAGAGCGCGTGCTGGTTGTGGAGAAGCGCGCGCCACCCGGAGAAGACGAGCTCGGGCATGACGACTGAGACGACGACGTCGGGGTCGGCCGTCAGCCGGCGGACGTAGTCGCGGAGCGGCCCGCCGAGATCGCGGTACGGAGCCTCGACGATCTCGAGCGGCAGCTCGATCCCCTCGCGCTCCCAGTCGCGCGTCATGCGTCTCGCCTCCTCTTCCTCGAAGCAGAAGAAGACGGCTCGCGTGTCGGCGAGGTCGAGCGAGCGGGCGTACGCGATCGCCCGCAGCGACGCCGCCTGGACGCTCGAGACGAGGACGCGGGCGACGGCGTTCGGCTCGGGCGGTGGGAAGCCGCTCGCGGATTCGGCCACGACGGGCACGTCGGCGATCGCGATCCCGGGCTCGGAGAGGAGGCGGACCTTGAGGGCGAACGTCGTCCGGCGCCGTACGGCCGCGCGCAGGAGCGACGCCCGGTCGAAGAGCTCGGGAACGACGAGCGTGACGAAGCTCGACTCTCCGTGGGGCAGCGCCCAGACGTACTCGAGGACGGAGTCCGTCGGGCTCTCGCCGTCGGCGAGGATCTCGACGGGCACGCCCGCGATCTCGCGCGGGACGTCCGGCGGATTGGGACGGCGCGGGTCGGGGACGTGCACGGCCCGGAAGCGCCCGTCCGCGATCTCCCTCGCGTACCACGCCGCGAGGGCGGTCGCGGAGTCGCCGCTCTCGACGTAGACGACGACGGTGTTCGCCGCCTCCGGAGCGGCCCGGACGGCGAGCGCCCCGGCCCGCAGCCTGCGCCCGACGCGGCGGTAGTGCCGGTGGACGGCCAGAAAGAGGACGACCAGGGTCGGGATCGCGATCGTCACCATCCAGGCTCCCTCGCCGAACTTCGTCTGGATGACGAGCACGGTCACGATCCCCGTCGCGGCCGCTCCGATCGCGTTGAAGGAGGCGCGTCTCCGCCAACCGGCCCCGCGTGCTCGCCGCCAGTGGCGCACCATCCCGGCCTGCGACAGCGTCAAGGCGGTGAAGACGCCGATCACGTAGAGGTGGATCAGCGAGATCACGTTCGCGTGAAACGCCCAGATGAGCGCCGCGGCGATCCCGGCGAGGACGACGATCCCGTTCGAGTAGACGAGACGGTCGCCGAGGTTCACGAACTGGCGAGGGAAGAACCGGTCGCTCGCGAGGACGGCGGCGAGCCGCGGGAAGCCCTGGTACGCCGTGTTCGCCGCGAGCACGAGGATCCCGAACGTCAGCGCCTGGACGACGAAGTACATGGGTGCGCTCGGCGACGAGGCGGGGAAGACGGCGCGCGCGATCTCGGAGAGGAGCGACGTCGTCTCGCTGGGACGCGCGCCCGTCTCGACGGCGAGGTACGAGACGCCGACGAAGAGGCTGATCGCGATCGCGCCCATGATCGCGAGCGTCTGCGAAGCGTTCTTCGCCTTCGGCGGGCGGAACGCGCCGACGCCGTTCGAGATCGCCTCGACCCCCGTGAGGGCGGCCGCTCCGGACGCGAAGGCGCGAAGCACGACGAGGACGCCCACGGCGCCCACGCCGGCGGTGACCGGGTCGGAGACGTGCGCCTGCGGGCACGCGCCGGCCAGGCACTTGCCGATGCCCGTCCCGACCATCGCGAACATGGCGACGACGAACGCGTAGGTAGGTATCGCGAAGAGAGCGCCCGCCTCTCTGACGCCGCGGAGGTTCGCGACCGTGAGTGCGGCGACGAAGAGGAGCGACAGCTCGACCTTCTCCGGCTCGAGCGAGGGCACCGCGGACGTGAGCGCGAGCACACCCGCCGTGACGGAGACCGCCACCGTGAGGACGTAGTCGACGAGGAGCGCGCCCGCCGCGACGAGGCTCGGGAACGTGCCGAGGTTGTCCCTCGCCACCACGTAGGCGCCCCCGCTCGTCTGGTACGCGTGGACGGTCTGGCGGTAGGAGAGGATGACAACGCCGAGGAGGGCGGCGATCGCGATCGAGATCGGGAGGACGAGATGCGCACCGCTCGCCGACGCAGCGACGAGGACGACGAGCGCCGCCTCGGTCGCGTAGGCGACGGACGAGAGGAGGTCGGAGGCGAAGATCGGGAGCGCGAGCTTCTTCGAGAGAAGCGTGTCGTGGAGCTCGCTGCTTGCCCGCGGCCGCCCGATCAGCGTCCGCTTGAGGACGGCTGCGCCGGCCGGGTGCGCGGGCCCCGTACGCACGACTCCCGCGAGGAGCGCGAGCAGCGCGACCCCGGTCATCGCGGGCGCAGGTCGGAGGCGATGAGGCGGGGCCGCGCGTCGCGGTGGAGCGGATGCACGACGGCCGCGCGGGAGCCCGCCATCTCAGCGAACGATCTCGACGGCGAGCCCCGGCGGGCAGCCTCGCTCGACGAGGGCCGCGATCTCGTGCCAGTCGATCTGGCCGGCCAGGATGTCGGCGAGCCAGCTCGGGATGCCGAGGCGCTCGAGCTGAGCGGCCCGCCAGTCGTGGACGAGGCGTTCCTCGTCGGGCCCTCTATCGGCCTGGATGGTGATCGCGGTCTCTTCCATCGTTCCCTCCCACGTCTGAGTCAGCAGCCTTCGGTCGCGAACGATTGCGCGCGCACGGACGGCTGTCATCGAGGGCAGCGGCCATCCGCGCCTCCGGGTACCGGAACTCCGAGGATTCCGGGTAGCTGCAATGCGGACGGCGGCGTCTCTTGCGATCCTGAACCCGTGGTGGGACTGCGCTGCCTGATCGTGGACGACAGCAGGGGATTCCTCGACGCCGCCCGAACCCTGCTCGAGCGAGAGGGGATCGACGTCGTCGGCGTCGCCTCGACGAGCGCCGAGGCGCTCCGGCGTGCGGACGACCTCGAGCCCGATCTCGTTCTCGTCGACATCAGCCTCGGCGGGGAGAGCGGCTTCGACCTCGCTCGGCGTCTGGCCGGGGAACCGCCCCGCGACCGTCCCCGAGTGATGCTGATCTCGACCCACCCCGAGGCGGAGTTCGCGGACCTCATCGAGACGAGCCCGGCGATCGGGTTCCTGCCGAAATCCGAGCTCTCAGCGAGCGCCATCTTGGACAAGCTGCCTGCGGGCCGCGACGGCGACGGCGCCAACGAGTCCTAGCGCGCTTCGAGAAAGGTGACGACCGCGAGGACGCGGCGGTGGTCGTCGCCCGTTTCCGGAAGACGAAGCTTGCCGAGGATGCTGTGGACGTGCTTCTCGACCGTGCCTTCCGTCACCCAGAGCCGCTTGGCGATCCCCGCGTTCGAGAGCCCTTCCGCCATCAGCGCGAGCACCTCCCGCTCGCGTGCCGTCAGAACCGCGAGCGGGTCGTCCTTCCGGCGAGCCCCGACGAGCTCTTGGACCAGGGCCGGGTCGACGACGGAGCCGCCTGCCGCGACCCGCTCGACCGTGTCGACGAACTCGTCCACGTCCGTGACGCGGCTCTTGAGCAGGTAGCCGCTTCGCTCGCCGCTCGCGAGCAGCTCCATGGCGTGCTCGACGTCGACGTGCGCCGAGAGGATGAGGATCGCCGTCTCGGGTGACTCCTCGCGGATCAGGCGCGCCGCTTCCAGCCCCTCGGTCGTATGGCTCGGCGGCATGCGGATGTCGACGAGCACGATGTCCGGGCGTCGGTCGCGAACGAGCGCGACCAGCCCGGTGGCGTCCCCGGCGTGCCCGATGACCTCGAACCCCGCGCGCTCGAGCAGGCTCGCGAGGCCTTCGCGGAGAAGGACGTCGTCGTCGGCGACGACTACACGCGTTCCGGCCATTCCCGGGCGGTCGTCATCGCGACGATTATGGGTTAGCCTCGTTTGCAGCTGAAGTGAGAGCCGGCCTCATCCGCCGCATGGTCGTCGCGAGCGGCCTGCTCGCGCTGATAGTCGGCGCCGCCTTCGCCGTCCTCTTCGTCGCGATCGACGAGCTGCGCGGGTCGGCGCAGCGCGCGCGCCATGCGCGTGAGGAGCTGACCGTCGCCGACGAGCTCCAGAAGCTCGTCATCGACCTCGAGACGGGGGTGCGCGGATTCGTCATCACGCGCGAAGAACGGTTCCTCCAGCCGTGGAACGACGCCCGCGGCGCCTTCCCCAAGCGGGCCACGGCGCTCGAGCGCCTTGCCGCCGAGGACCCAGCCGTGCTGCGGCGGGTGCGGGCGATCAGGCAGGCCGGCATGTCGTACATCCGTGACTACGCCGTGCCGCTCATCGACGCTGCCCGGCGAAACGACCCGTCTGCACGGAGCGTCGCCCGAACGGGAGAGGGCAAGCGGCGCGTCGATGCCCTCCGGGCCGAGTTCGACGCGCTCGCCGAGACTGAGCGGGCCGAGCTGACCGCTCGGCAGGAGAGCGCCGACGCGGCGGCTCGACGCGCGATCGTCTACGCCGCGGTCGGCGTCGCGGCGTCGGTGCTCCTCATCCTTCTCTTCGCCGCCTACCTCACGCGGGCGATCGTGGGACCCGTCCGCCGCGCCGCGGCGATGGCGGGCCGACTGGCCGGCGGCGACCTTGCGACGAGGGTGCCCGAGACGGGCGTGGGGGAGATCGGCGCGCTCGAGCGCGGCTTCAACACCATGGCGGGCTCGCTGGAGAGGAATCGCGACGAGCTCGCCCGGCTCGCCGACGAGCAGGCAGCGCTTCGTCGGGTGGCGACGTTCGTCGCGCGTGGAGTGCCGCCGTCCGACGTCTTCTCTGCGGTCGCCCAAGAGGTGGCCGAGCTCCTGGGCGGGGACATGACGAAGGTGCTTCGCTCCGAGGCCGACGGCAGCGCGACGGTCGTGGGCGGCTGGAGCGTGTCCGGGATGCACATCCCCCTTGGGACGCGACTTGCCGTGGAGCCCGAGGACATCGCCGAGTCGGCGCTTCGAACAGGTCGGCCGGCGCGAACGGATAGCTTTGACGGCCCTCCCGGGTCGCTGGCGGACTGCTTCCGGCGGGCGGGGCTGAGCTCCGGAGCGGCGAGCCCGATCGTCGTCGAGGGGCGTCTCTGGGGCGTCGTCGTCGTGGCGTCCGCGCAGCCGGACGGGGTGCCGCCGGTCGCCGAGCGTCGCCTCGCCGATTTCGCCGAGCTCGTCGCGACCGCCATCGCGAACGTCCAGGCGCGGTCCGACCTCGCCGCCTCGAGGGCCCGGATCGCGGCGGCGGCCGACGAGGAACGTCGCCGGGTGGTCCGCGACCTGCACGACGGAGCCCAGCAGCGGCTGGTGCACAC
>JALZFU010000036.1 GCA_030861385.1 Actinomycetota bacterium | reverse complement strand
GTCTCCGTGAGCTCGACCACTCTTCTTACCTGCCAGTTCAGTCGCCGGCGTGGTGCTGTTCTTTCCACGGTCTCCGTAGTTGTGGTAGCCGTATCCTTCCCAGAAGCCAGGCTCGTCATCGTCAAGTAGCTTCAGGCTGCGCACCCATTTCGTGCTCTTCCAGAAGTAGAGGTGCGGTACGAGCAAGCGCGCGGGTCCGCCGTGCTCGGGATCGAGCGGCTCGCAGTCGTAGGCGTACGCGACCCACCCCTTCCCGTCGGTCACGTCCGCGAGCGGGAGGTTCGTCGTGTAACCGCCGTCGCAGAAGGCGAGGGCGTAGGAGGCGTCGTGCTCGACGTCGGCGAGGAGCGTGTCCACGGAGACGCCCTCCCAGCTCGTGTCGAGCTTCGACCAACGCGTGACGCAGTGGATGTCGACGGTGACGCTCTCGCTCGGGAGCGCGCGAAACGCCTCCCAGGTCCACCGTGCCGGCTCTTGCCCACCTTCGATCGTGAAGCTCCAGGCAGAGAGCGGTGTGCGGGGCGTCGGGCCCGCAGAGAGCACCGGGAAGTCGGTGGTCAGGTACTGGCCCGGCGCGAGGCGGCCCGGCGGCGCCTCATCGCGTCGGCGGCCACGAAAGCCCCGCGAGACGAACCCCACGCCGTGCAGTCTCGCGGATCGTCCGCGCGTTACGGCGGCGAAGCGGCCGAGCACCGCGACGTCGGCGGACGCGGAGCAACCGAACGCCCCGCCGCTGCTGCTTGACACTCTTCGACGCCATGCGGGACCTTACTCGGGTAAGCGAGCGCGGCTCGGTTCGGCACGAGCGGGAGGGAGGGCAGCGAACGTGGCTCAGAATGGAGACTCGAACAACCGGTGTGACCTCGTGTTCGAGGGCGGCGGCGTCAAGGGGATCGGGCTGGCGGGCGCGTACGCCGTCCTCGAGGAGGAGGGGTACGAGCCGCAGAACGTCGCCGGCACGTCCGCCGGTGCGATAACCGCTGCGCTCGTCGCGGCCGGGTACTCGGCGACCGAGCTCAAGGAGATCGTCTTCGGGATGGACTTTCGCGCCTTCGAGGATCGCGGCTGGGAGGACCGGATCCCGCTCGTCCGCCGCTCGGCGAGCATCCTCAAGGACCTTGGGCTCTACGAGGGGAAGTACTTCGAGAGCTGGATCCGCGACCTGCTCGCCGCCAAGGGAAGGCGGACGTTCGCCGACCTCGAGACGGACGAGTTCGGCGACGACCCGCGCTACCGCTTCCGCCTGCAGGTCATCGCCTCCGACGCCACCACCCACCGGCTGCTCGTGCTCCCGCGCGACGCCGAGCAGCTCGGCGTCGCCCCGGCGGAGCTCGACATCGCTCGGGCCGTCCGGATGAGCATGAGCATCCCCATCTTCTTCGAGCCCGTCTGCTTTCGAAACGAGAGGACGAACCGCACGCACATGATCGTCGACGGAGGGATGCTCTCGAACTTCCCCGTCTGGCTCTTCGACTGCAAAGCGGGCGAGGAACCGTCCTGGCCGACGTTCGGACTCCTCCTCGTCGAGCCCGATCCGAAAACGCCCGTCTCCGAGCGGCTCCCGGAGCCCGAGTCGGAACCACGGGGGATCGGCGGTCTCATCAGGTACGTGAAGGCGATGGCGCACACGATGATGGAGGCCCACGACCGCCTGTACGTCGAGCAGGCGGAATTCGCACGGACGATCCCGATCCCGACGCTCGGGATCGGGACGACGGAGTTCGACATCACGCGGGAGCGCAAGGAGGCGATCTACCAATCGGGCCGCTCCGCCGCGCGGGACTTCCTCAGCACGTGGAACTTCGAGGCGTACATCGCCGAGTTCCGCAAGGGACGGGAGACGAGCCGGCGTGACGTCGTCGCCGGCCAGATGCAGCGCGCAGTGGGGGCCGAGGCTTCCCTTCGCAGCTAGCGTCGGCGAGGAATTGCGGTCGCTTTGCCGGTCTCGCATCGTCTCCGTCTCGCTAACAATCGGCGTAGGCGCTCGGGGACCGCGAGTGTGTGCGCCGCTCGGGGGAGGGGAGTAGGTATCGCGTCGCCGACCCTTGCGTTTATCGGGTCGTCGGCTAGAAGCTCGGGGAGGAAGCGCTCGCCGTCCTCGCGGCGGACGAACGTCTCGACCGCCTTCTCGGTCTCGGCGCTCACGACGGCGTAGAAAAAGCACGCGCCCGAATGAGTGCCTTAGATAGAAGAAACTTGGTTTGCGTGCTGTCGCCGGAGCCGGAGCGGGAACGAGGGCTGCAAGCCAGACCTCAAGCTCCGTTCTGGGTAAGGGGAGCCGCCCAGAACTCCCTAGACGAGCTCGGCGGCCATGGCGGGGTCATTCGCGGCCCCACAGCGATGCTAGTGACGCTTGCGGCCATGGAGGCGCGGCCCGATGTCTTGATGTCAGCCGCTCGTTTGCCGCCGATTGTGGCCGTAGGTGTTGCGCTTGCGGATCTCTCCGGGTCGTCCTCAAGGAGCGCCTCTGACTGGTTTCGCTGAGCAATCTGCGTCGCCTGTCGCCATGCGCCTGATGTCCCCTACGTCCCGCTCTCTCGACTTTGCCCCTCTACCTC
>JALZFU010000027.1 GCA_030861385.1 Actinomycetota bacterium | reverse complement strand
GTCCGCACCAGACGGTGCGTGCCCCCCGAGCTCGGAATGATCCCGAGCGCGACCTCCGGGAGCCCGAAGACCGCCGTCTCGTCGGCGATCCGGAAATCCGTCGCGAGCGCGAGCTCGAAGCCGCCGCCGAGGCAGTATCCGGAGATCGCGCTCACGGTCGGCTGCGGGAGCGCGGCGAGGCGCTCGTACACAGCGCCCGTCTCGCGGTAGTAGGCGGCGATCGACTCCGGATCGGCGTCACGCATCTCCGTCACATCGGCACCCGCGGAGAAGGCGCGGCCGGAGCCCGTGACGACGAGCGAGCGCGCGCCGCCGACCTCCTCGCCCTCGAGCGCGCGAAGGAGGTCGCGCTCGAGCGCGCGCGAGAGGGCGTTCAGCTTCTCCGCGCGGCAGAGCGTCAGGACGCACGTCGCACCTTCGCGTGCGACGGCGACGTACGGGCCGTCAGGCACGGGCGTCAGCGCGAGTCGGCGCGCGCTCACGCGACCGGATGTCGCCGGAGGCGACGCCGAGCTGCTCGGCAGCGAACCGGCCGAGGAGCTCGCGCACGCGCTTCGCCGGCATCCACGGCTGCCCGATGGCAGCCTTGAAGGCGAGGCCGTCCGCGAGCGCGATCAGACGCTCGGCGACCTCGTCGACGGACGCGACGGGGTGGAACGTTCCGCTCCGCACGCCCTCGTCGATCACGTCGACGAAGTAGGAGCGCCAGCGGCGCCCGACGCTCTCGCTCTCGCGACCGAGCCGCGGCCGCAGCCGGCTCGCCGCAATCGAGGTCTCGACCCAGAGGACGAAGTCCTCCTGGCGCTCGCCCGGGTACGGCACGGCCGCATCGAGGAGCGCCGCGAGCCGCTCCCCCGCGTCGGCGGCGCTCTCCAGGAGATCCTCGAGCGGCCCGTACGGCCGCTCGTTCGCCCACCTGAGGGCGGCGACGAGAACGTCCTCCTTCGTCTCGAAGTAGTAATGGACCGTCCCGGTCGAAGTTCCCGCCTCACGGGCGATGTCGGCCACGCGCGTCGCCTCGACGCCCTTGCGCGCGATGACGCGGCAGGCGGCGGCGACGATTCTCCGCTCGGGGGCGGCCGCGTACAGCTGTCCCGAGCCGGACCGTCGCCCCGGCTTCGCGATCCCGTCCACCTCGGACGCTCTCCCTTCTACGGAAAAGGCTTGACGGCTCCCCCGCAGTCGAATCTAATTGACGCGTCAGTCAAGCGCCAGATCCTTTCTGCGGCGGATGAGGAGGTCGACCTGATGAGTGACGGGCGCGAGGACAGCACGGAACGAACGCTCCGGCGAAGCGATTTCCTGAAGGTCGGAGCGGTGACGGTGGGGTCGGGTTTCCTCGCCGCCTGCGGCGGTGGTGACGAGGGAGGCGGGGGCGACAACGGCGCCGCCTCGCAAGGGGCCCAGCGGCCGAGCATCGAGGAGGAGCCCGGAAACCTCGAGGTGTTCGAGTGGGCCGGGTACGAGTTTCCGACCTACGGCGGGAAGAAGGGCGCGCTCGCGCCGTACGTCAGGAAGTACGGGAAGCCGAAGTACACCTTCCTGACGAGCGACGACCAAGCGCTCGGGAAGGTGCGCGCCGGCTATCGGCCGGACCTGGCCCACCCGTGCGTCGACTACCTCCAGCAGTGGGTCGAGATGGGAACGGTCGAGCCCTGGGACCCGTCGCTCCTCACGAACTTCAAGGATCTCGAGGACCCGCTCGTGAAGGGAGGGCAGGTCGACGGCAAGCAGTACTTCCTTCCGGCCGACTGGGGCTTCTCCTCGCCGCTCTACCGAGCCGACAAGGTCGAGCCGAAGGGCGAGGAGTCGTGGACGCTCTTCTACGACGAGCGCTACAAGGGGAAGATCTCGTGGTGGGACACGCCGCTCGAGAACTTCGTCATCTGGGGCTACGTGAACGGCGTCGACGACCCGTGGAACATGAGCGAGGAGGAGCTCGACGAGGCGAAGGACTTCCTGATCTCGAAGAAGCACCTCTGCCGCAACTTCTGGTCGTCGCAGACCGACCTCGACAACGACATCGCCGCCGGGAACGTCTGGATCGCCTACGCGTGGGCCGGCTCGTACACCGCGGCGAAGAAGGCGGGCCTCGACGTCGTCTACAGCGATCCGAAGGAAGGGCGGCTCGCCTGGAACTGCGGATTCGTCCTCATGAAGGACACGAAGAACTACCGCCATGCCCACGCCTACGTCGACGCGTGGTCGTCGACGGAGTCCGCGGACTGGATCATCGCGAACTACGCGTACGGGCACGCGAACACGAAGGTCGACCTCTCGAAGGTCGACCCCGACCTCGTGAAGGTGTTCCGCCTCGACAACCCCGAGGGACGCCAGGAGCCGAACGCGCACTACGCCCGGCCGGTGCCGACGCCCGTGCGCACGGCGTACGCGGAGCGCTGGGACGAGGTGAAGGCCGCCTAGGGCTCGGTCGGCGCGACCAGATGGCCGTCAAGGCCCAGCGAGTCGTCCGGCCGGCGCCGCGGCGCCTCTTCACCCTCCGCCGGCCGGCGTTCGGGACGGCGGCGCTCCTCACCGCGCCCGTCTCCTGGCTCGTTCTCTTCTTCCTCGTTCCGGTCGTCTTCATCGCGCTCTACAGCGTCGACGTCCTCTCGATCTACCGGGTCGTCGGGTCGTTCGACCCGAGCGCGTTCAGCCTCGACGCGTGGAAGGGATTCCTCGACGGCGGCGTCTACCTCGACAAGTTCTGGACGAGCATCTGGATGGCGGCCGTCGTCTCGATCGGCGCGCTCGTGGCCGCGTACCCGATCGCGTACTTCCTCGCTCTCGTCGCGACGAAGCGGAAGTACGTCCTCCTCCTCCTCATCCTCTCGCCCTTCCTCGTCAGCTACTTCCTCCGCGTGCTCGCCTGGAAGGTGATCCTCGGCGACCAGGGCGTGATCAACACCTTCGCCTACTGGGTGGGGCTCCGGGCCGACGGAGACCCGATTCCGCAGCTCCTCTACAGCCGCTTCTCGGTCATGCTCGTGCTCGCGTACGTCTGGATTCCGTTCGTCGCGCTGCCGATCTTCGTCGCGCTCGAGAACCTCGACCGCCGTCTGCTCGAGGCTTCCGCCGACCTCGGGGCGAGCCGCCGGCAGACGTTCATCCGGGTGACGCTGCCGCTCAGCCTCCCCGGCGTGATCGCCGCGTTCATCTTCGTCTTCATCCCGACGATCGGCGAGTACTTCACGCCCCTCCTGATCGGGGGGACGAACGGGACGATGTTCGGAAACGTGATCGCCGACCAGTTCGGACAGAGCCAGAACTGGCTCAACGGCTCCGTCTTCTCGTTCTTCCTGCTCGTCGTCGTCGCCGTTCTCATGGCGCTCTTCGCACGCTTCCTGACGCTCCGACGGGTCGCCGCGACGTAGAGATGGAGATCGCCGCCTCGCGCTTCGGGAAGGGCGCCCTCAAGGGCATCTTCGCCCTGCTCGTCGTCTTCCTCTACGCGCCGCTCCTGATCCTCCTCCTCTTCTCGTTCAACGACAACAACCTCCCCGTCTTCCCGCTCAAGGGGTTCACGACCGACGCCTACCGCGACTTCATCGCGAACCACGAGCTCCGTGCGGCGGTCGTCACGAGCGCCAAGGTGGCGACCGTCTCGAGCGCGATCGCGGTCGTGCTCGGCGTCCTGGCCGCGATCGTCCTCGTCCGGCGCGAGTTCTTCGGGAAGCCGGCCGTCTCGGTCCTCCTCCTGAGCCCGCTCGTCGTCCCGCTGATCGCGCTCGCGATCGGGCTCCTAATCTTCCTGAACCGCGTGCCGTTCCTCGACCCGGGGCTGCGGGCGATCGTCGCGGGCCACGTCGTCCTGAGCGTCCCGTACGCGATCCTCATCCTCGCGCCCCGCCTCGAGCGGATCGACGTCCGGCTCGAGGAGGCGGCGCGCGATCTCGGTGCGACGCCGTTTCGCACCTTCCGCTCGGTGACGCTTCCCCTCATCATGCCGGCGATCGTGTCGTCGTTTCTCGTCGCGTTCACGATCTCGTTCGACGAGATCGTCATCGCGTCGTTCGTGAACGGGCCCGCGACGACGTTCCCGATCTACCTC
>JALZFU010000026.1 GCA_030861385.1 Actinomycetota bacterium | reverse complement strand
TCGTCGAGGAGCGCGGTCGCGACGGCCTGGGCGGCGCCACCCGCGCCGAGGACGAGGACGCTCAACCCGCGCACCGAGACCCCGGCCGTCACGGCGACGCCGTCCGTCGACGATCCGAGGAGGCGTCCGTCGCGGACGACGATCGTGTTGACCGATCCGGCTCGTTCCGAGAACGCGTCGAGCTCGTCGCAGTAGGCGAGCGCCGCCGTCTTGTGCGGGATGGTCACGTTCGCGCCCGCGAAGCCGAGCGCCGCAAGGCCCGCGAGCGCCGCCTCGACATCTTCGCTTCCGACGGGGAGCGGGACGTATGCCCAGTCAAGGCCGCGAGCGGCGAAGGCGGCGTTCTGCATCCGCGGCGAGAGCGAATGCGCGACCGGGTTTCCGACGAGGCCGACGAGGCGCGTCGCCCCCGTCAGCATCGGGGGCCGGCGACGCGCGCGTCGAACTCCGCCTTTCTCGCCGTGAAGAAGTGCGTCTTGCAGTCGGCCTTTCGGACGAAGAAGAGGTACTTGACCTTGGCGGGGTGCGCGGCTGCCTGGATCGCCGCGAGCCCCGGGTTCGAGATCGGCGTCGGAGGGAGCCCCGCGTGGATGCGCGTGTTGTACGGCGTCGGGTCGTGGAGCTGGCTCTGCCGCAGCGACTCACTCGGCGGGACGCCGAGCCCGTAGCGGATCGTCGCGTCGATCCCCAGTGTCATTCCGAGGTGAAGCCGGTTGTAGATGACGGCGGCGACGAGGGATCGCTCGCGCGGCGCAAGCACCTCCTCCTCGACCATGGACGCGATGATCAGAACGTCGTACGCGGTCAGGTTCTTGGAGCGCGCGTAGCTGAGGTCGACCTGCTTCCAGTTCCGCGCGAACGCCTCGAGCTGCTTCCGCACGAGCGAGCGAGACGTCGTGTCGGCGGTGAACTCGTAGGTCGCCGGGAAGAGGAAGCCCTCGAGGTTAGGCAAGTTCTCGTTCGCGAACTCGCGAGGCACCGGCCCGGAGCGGGTCGCCCGGAGATAGGCCCGTCGCGAAAGCTTCGGCCGCACCTTTCGCTTCTTCTTCGCGATCTCGTTCACCTCGGCGACGCGCTTCGCCATCTCCTCCCGCGTGAACCCCTCCGGAAACACGATCCGAAGAACGGGCTTGGTCGGGATGCTGGCGGTCGGCGGCGGGGGCGGCGGGGAGTCGTCGGTCGAGCCGCCGACGGCGCGGACGATGCCCCACGCAATTCCGGCGAGCGCGGCGGCAGCGAGAACGACGCCGGCAAGCACGGGGAGCTGGGCCGCGTGCGCTCCGCCGGAGCGGTGCCTCACGTACCGGGGCCGCTCAGCCATTCGAGGTACGTGGTCAGGAGGTGGGCGGCGGCGGCGGCGTCCTCAGCCGCACCGCTCCCGGCCGAATCCGACGCTTGCGCGAGGCGCGTGGTGAAGCGCTCGTCGAAGGTGTCGACTGGCACGTCCGTGGCGCTTCTCAGGGCGGCGACGAACCGCTCCGTCTCGACCGCCTGCTCGCCGCGCTCGCCCCGCAGCGTAACGGGAAGTCCGACGACGACGCGCTCGGCTCGTTCTCTCTGGACGAGCGCCGCGAGTCGCGCGAGGCCCCGCTCACTTCCCGCGCGCTCGACGACTTCGAGCGGCCGCGCGACGGTTCCCGTCGGGTCGGAGACTGCGACACCCGTCCGCGCCGGCCCGTAGTCGAGCGCGACCACCTTCACGGGGGCGCGATTCTACCGGGGCGCCCGGGCCGCACCCGCGAGCGCGTCCGCGCGGAAGATCCAGAGGCCCGAGTTGATGTCGCTCGCGTAGACGAGGTCCTCCTCGACCGCGACGCCCCACACGAGCGGAAACGATCGAGCGCCGTTCGGCGCTCGCCAAAAGCCCTGGGGGTCGCGGCGCGCCGGGGGGACGAAGTAGCCGATCTCCCGGGGCCGGCGCGGCTCGGCCAGGCTCACGATCCGAACGCCGGCCGAGTACCAGGAGACGACCTCGACGTCCGCCACGATCACGTTGTTGTGCACCGAGTAGAAGCCGTCTCGACGGATGCGGCCGTCGCGGCCCGGCACGGCGCTCTCGGTGGCGAACCGGCCGAGCGGGACCGGCCGCGCGGGGTTCGAGAGGTCGAAGATCCGCTGGAAGCCCCACCGGCTTCGCTCCTCGCCCAGGTGGTAGAAGTCGCCGACCTCGTCGTTTTGGACGAAGAGCCGCTCGTCCGCCGAGAACCAGGCGGAGTGCGCGTTTCCCGGGGCGCGCCGGGGATACGTCGTGCGTCCGAGGTAGCGCGGCCGGGCCGGCCGGGCGAGGTCGAGGAAGACCTCGCCCGCGTCCCAGTGCGAGACGTACGCCCTGCGGCCGCGATCCCACGGGAAGACGCTGTGAGCGAGAAGCTCGTGGGCGCCGCGGCGGGAGAGGAGCCGGCGCCGCGCGTGCGCCGGCCCGTCGCGGCGGAAATCCCACGTCGCGAGCTGGCGCGGGCGCCGCGGATCCGTCACGTCGACGATTCGGACGTCCCCGCGCCGCCCGCCGGTCGCCACCCACGTCTCCGGAACCGAGAGGAGCGCGAGGACGCGGCCATCGTCGCGCTGGACGACCGAGAGCTCGTGGACGCCGCGCGTCGCACGGCCCGAATGCAGGCGCGCGAGGAGCCGCGGCCGGGCCGGATCGGTGACGTCGAAGAGCGCGAGCCCTCGGAAGCCGCGGCCGAACCCCGAGCCGCAGCGCTGGATGCCGACAGCGGCGAGGTCGCCGGCGAAGTGGGGCGTCAGGATCTCGCCGACCCAGACGTCCTCGCTCGTCGTTCCCGGGAAGCGGGCGAACCGGCTCACTACGCGCGGGTGGGCGGGATCGCCGACCGCGACCGCCCGAACGCCGTGGACCGGGCAGTGGCGGGCGATTCCCCACGCGCCGAGGTAGGCGGTCGACCGGTGCACCGAGACGTCGCCCGTGAACCCGCCGCCCGGGTTCACGTGGCCGACGAGAGTCGTGTTCCGGGTTCGTGCCCGCTGCGCGTCGGCCTCGGGCACGGCGACGCCGAGCGCCGTCCCGGCGACGGCGAGCGAGAGGACGAGCG
>JALZFU010000023.1 GCA_030861385.1 Actinomycetota bacterium | reverse complement strand
GCCTCCTCGCCCGCGGTCCGCCGGAGCTCGCCCGCGTGCGTGCGCGCGAAGGGGCGGTACGTCCGCCCCTTGGCCGCATCCGCCGCGAGGAGGCCGCCTTCCGCAGCGAGCGAGCGGACCGCCTCGGCCTCCTTACGAATGGCAGCCGCGTCGAGCGTCTTGCCGCGGCCGCAGCCGGCGGCCGCAAGGGCGCCCGCCGTGGCGATCGCGACCGCGAGCTCCCTCCGCACGACTCCCCGTTCTGCGCCGGCTCCCGCTTTCCCGCGTCCGCCCGTGTACGACCCGGGGAGGCGGGGTACGTTCTCGGCATGGCCAAGGACGACACGAGCCACGCCGCTCCGACCGGTGCCAAGGTGGCGGCAGCCGTGTTCGCCGGGGTGTTCTTCCTGATCATCCTCGCGGTGATCGTCTTCGGGCTCGCCGCTCGCTAGCCGAGAGCAGCGTTACCGTCCGGCCGTGCGGACTGTCTTCTGGACGTACCTCCTCGTTATCGCGGTGGGCATCGCCTTCTACTTCGTCGTTGGCGTGAGGCACCTCTGATGGGCCGCTTCCTGCGGTTCAACTCGCTCTCGCTCTTCTTCTTCGTCCTCTTCGCGGCGACGATCGTCGCGGAGTCGATCGTCGGATGGCACCTCTACAACGAGGAGGCCCAGCAGCACATGTCGGAGCAGATCGGCTACCTGCGCTACCTCTACACCTCGGATTTCGGGGCCGCCGTCCTCGAGAACTGGCAGTCGGAATGGCTCCAGTTCTTCCTCTTCGTCTTCGCGACCGTATGGTTCCTCCAGGAAGGGTCGCCCGAGTCGAAGGAGCTCGACAAGGGCGGGCTCGAGTCGGACGAGGAGCAGAAGGTCGGCGACCACGCGGACGCCGACTCGCCGCTCTGGGCGCGCGTCGGAGGCATGCGGACCCGGATCTATGAGAATTCGCTCCTCATCGCCTTCGCCCTCATCTTCCTCGCGTCCTGGCTGACGCAGGCGGTGACGGGCTGGAGCGAGTACAACAATCTCCAAGAGGAGCACGACGACCCGAAGATCGGGTTCCTCACGTACCTCACGAGGCCGGACTTCTGGGATCGGACGCTCCAGAACTGGCAGTCGGAGTTCCTCGCCGTCGGCACGATGGCGGTGCTCGCGATCTACCTCCGCCAGCGGGGCTCGCCGGAGTCGAAGCCGGTCGGGGCTCGGCACGACGCGACCGGCCAGACGGGCTGACCCCGTTTGCCCCGCTCGGGAACGGGGAAGGGCGACGCGATGCCGAGACAGACGACCGCCAAGGTCGCCGAGACGGTGGAGGACCGCCCGCTCGCCGGCTACGCGACGCTGACGAGCGCCTTCTGGGCCGTCTTCGGTGGGTTCCTCCTGGCGGCCGGGAAGCGCCTCCCGGATCGGACGCCCACGGGCGACGTCGTCCGGATCGCGCTCGCGAGCTACAAGATGAGCCGCGTCGTCGCGAAGGAGGACGTCGCGGCGTTCATCCGCGCGCCGGTCACCGACGACCCCGAGGCGCAGCAGCCGAAGAAAGAGGGGATGGCCGCGGTGCTCGGCGAGCTCGTCACGTGCCCGTATTGCCTCGGCCTCTGGTTCTCGTCGGCGCTCTCGTACGCGCACGTGATCGTGCCGCGCCAGGCGCGGTTCGCGACCTCCATCTTCGCCGCCTACGCGGTGACCGACTTCCTGCACGCGGGCTTCGCGCGCGTCCGCGGGTCGTGATCGGGATCGCCCTACGCCGAGACGAGCGGGAGCGGCTTGACGATCCCGACGCCCTCCTCGCGCCGCGACCGATCGATCGCTCGCGCGAGATCGGCGATCGCCCGTGAGACCTCGGCGCCCGGCTCGACGAGCACGATCGGCTCGCCCTCGTCCGCGTACGCCGCGAGCCGGGGATCGAACGGAACCCGGCCGAGCAGCGGCGCCTCGACCTCGTCGGAGAGCGCCTCGCCGCCGCCACAGCCGAAGAGCTCCTCGCCGGAGCCCGCGCGGTAGGACATGTTCTCGACCACGCCGAGGAGGCGCATGTTCGTCTTGCGCGCCATCTGGGCCGCCCGAACGGCCACCTGCTGCGCGGCACGGTGTGGCGTCGTGACGACGATCGCCTCCGCCCGCGGCAGGAGCTGGCCGAGCGAGATCGCGACGTCGCCCGTTCCCGGCGGCATGTCGACGACGAGCG
>JALZFU010000008.1 GCA_030861385.1 Actinomycetota bacterium | reverse complement strand
GCCGCCGGCGACATCGCCTGCGACCCAGCCGACGGCGCCTTCAACGCCGCGCTCGGGACCCCGAAGCGTTGCCGGATGCAGACCACCGCCGACCTGATCGCCGGGATCACGCCGGACGTCGTGCTCGCCCTCGGAGACAACCAGTACACGGACGGCGCGCGCTGGAAGTTCGAGCAGTCCTATGCGAAGACGTGGGGTCGCTTCCGCGCGATCACCCGCCCGGTGCCCGGCAATCACGAGTACGTCACACGCCGCGCGAGCGGCCACTTCGGCTACTTCGGGGCGCGCGCCGGGCCGACCGGCCGCGGCTACTACAGCTTCGAGCTCGGCGCGTGGCACGTCGTCGCGCTGAACAGCAACTGCATCTCGATCGGCGGCTGCGCGCCCGACTCCCGTCAGCTTCGCTGGCTGCGCGCCGATCTCGCCGCGAACCGCAACCGCTGCGTGCTTGCGTACTGGCACGCGCCGCTGTTCTCGTCGGGCGGCGCCGGCGGTGATCCGCGGACGCGGGTGTTCTGGCAGGCGCTCGCCGCCGCGGGCGCCGACGTCATCCTGAACGGCCACGATCACGACTACGAGCGGCTCGCCCCCCAGACGCCGAGCGGAAAGCCCGACGCGCTCCGCGGCATGCGCGAGTTCGTCGTCGGAACGGGTGGACGGAGCCTGCTGCCGATGCGCGACCCGCTCCCGACCACGGAGAGTCGCGACAACACCACGTACGGCCTGCTGAAGCTGACGTTGTCGCCGACCGGCTACGACTGGCAGTTCGTCGCCGCCGGCGAGGCGACGTTCACGGACGAGGGCTCCGGGGTGTGCCACTGAGCGGGACGGAGGACGCCCGCCGGGGGGCGGCGCGGGCGGAGCCGGGGTCGTTTCGCGATCCCGACTCGCGCGTCTACCACGCGGACGGCCGTGTCTTCCGCGCCCTCAGCGAGCGCGGGCTCGCCGACTTCGAGGCGCTCCGCGAGAGCGGCCTGCTCGACGAGCTCGTGGCCGAGGGGAAGGTCGTCGCCACCTCGCCGGCGCGCGACGCGCCGCCTCCTCCGCAGGAGGTCGCGATTCCCGCCGCCGCCGTCCTCGAGCACGAGCGCATCCCCGTCGTCTCCTACCCGTACGAGTGGCCCTTCGCGATGCTGCGCGACGCAGCGCTCCTCGAGCTCGACCTCCTCGCGCGCGCGCTCGCGGACGACGTGACGATGAAGGACGCCTCCTCGTACAACGTCCAGTGGCGCGGCGCCAAGCCCGTCTTCGTGGACGTGGGGTCGTTCGAGCGGCTCGAGCCGGGCGAGCCGTGGCAGGGGTACCGCCAGTTCTGCATGCTCTTCTTGAACCCGCTCCTCCTCCAGGCGTACAAGGGCATCCCCTTCCAGCCGTGGCTTCGCGGGAGCCTGCGCGGGATCTCGCCGGCGGAGGCCCGGCGAGCCCTCTCGCTCCGCGACCTCTTCCGTCCCGGCGTCCTCACGAACGTCGCCCTCCACGCGCGCCTCGAGCGCCGCCACGGCGAGAGCGACCGGGACGTGAAGCGCGAGCTTCGCCAGGCCGGGTTCAAGAAGGAGCTCATCCTCGCCAACGTCCGCCGGCTCGAGCGGCTCGTCCGCCGACTCGAGTGGAAGCCGCGCGGAAGCGAGTGGTCGGAGTACGCCGCCACCACCTCCTACACGGGCCCGGATGCGACGCGCAAGGAGGCGTTCATCCGCGAGGTCGTCCACGCTCGCGCTCGCGGTCTCGTCTGGGACATCGGGTGCAACGAGGGGCGGCATTCACGGATCGCGGCCGAGAACGCGCGCTACGTCGTCGCGCTCGACGGCGACGCGGCGGTCGTCGACGCCCTCTACCGCGCGCTCGCCGATGAGGACGAGTCGACCATCCTCCCCCTCGTCCTCGACGTCACCGATCCCTCCCCGGGACTCGGGTGGCGCGGGCGCGAGCGCCGTCCCCTCGAGGCGCGCGGGAAGCCGGACCTGACGCTCTGCCTCGCCGTCCTCCACCACGTCGCGATCTCGGGCAACGTTCCCGTACCGGAGTTCCTGACCTGGCTCGCCGACCTCGAGACCGTGCTCGTGATCGAATTCGCGACTCGAGACGACCCGCGCGTCGCGCGCCTCCTCGCGCGGAAGCGGCCGGGCGCGCATCCGGACTACGACCGCGAGCCGTTCGAGCGCGCCCTGGCCGAGCGTTTCCGCGTCGTCCGCTCCGAGCGCCTCTCGTCGGGGACGCGCATCCTCTACCACGCGCTTCCGCGCGCATAGGGGGGCTTGGCGGAGCGCACACCCTTCCCAGAAGCCCCGGCCGGCGCAGGGTCGCCGCCGAGGATCGCTCGATGACGCCGCCCGCTCGCGCCGCCCGGCTCCGCGATCCGGCCCTCCGCGGGGCGCACCTCTTCGTCGCCTCCGGATTCGCCGTCGCGCAGCCGCTCCTGGACGTCCTCGCGAAGAACGCCGAGTTCTTCGCCGTCCGCGGCTCGACGCCCGGCGACATCGTCCTCTTCGCGCTCGTCGTGACGTTCGCCCCGGCGATCGTCCTCCTCGCCGTCGAGCTCCTCGCCGGCCTCGTCGACCGACGGGCCGCCGTCCTCCTCCACCTCGTCTTCGTCGGCGCGCTCGTCGCGATGTTCGCCATCCAGGCCCTCGAGCGGCTCGACGTCGCGAGCACCGCCACGCTGATCGCGGCCGCCGTCGTGGCCGGCCTCGCCGCGGGGCTCGGAGCGTGGCGGGCTCGCTTCTTCCGGACCTTTCTCGCCGTGCTCGCCCCCGCGCCGCTCGTCTTCCTCGCGCTCTTCCTCGTCGACTCGCCGGTGCGCGAGCTGGTCTTTCCGGCCGACGTCGATGTCGCCCTCGCGAACGTCCGCACCGACACGCCCGTCGTCATGGTCGTCTTGGACGAGCTGCCGATCGTCTCGCTCATGGACGGCGAGGGGAGAATCGACGCCCGCCGCTATCCGAACTTCGCGCGACTCGCGGCCGACTCGACGTGGTTTCGGAACACGACCACACTCTCGTCGTCGACGACCGTCGCCGTGCCCTCGATCCTCACCGGCAACGCGCCGAAGCACGGGCGGCTCCCGGTCTTCCAAGACTATCCCGACAACCTCTTCACGCTCGTGGGCGGCCATTACAGGCTCGACGTGACCGAGTCGCAGACTCGGCTTTGCCCGCCCGAGCTTTGCGCGCGGGGGCGGCCGAGCGTGCGGAGGCGGCTCTCGGGGCTCTACTCGGACGCGCGTGTCGTCTACCTCCACCTGGTCGCGCCGCCGAGGCTCGAGGACCGCCTCCCACCGATCGACGAGGCGTGGATGAACTTCGGGGGCGAGGAACCGGCCGGGCTCGAGGGCGGGACGACGGGCGTGCCGAGCGGCGGGCGCCGCGCGTTCTACGTCGGGCGTGTCCGCGACTTCCGTGACTTCCTCGCGGGCATCGAGCCGGACCGTGACGAGGCGCCGACCTTCCGCTTCGTCCACACGCTTCTTCCGCACGGCCCTTGGCTCTACTTCCCGTCCGGCCGCGCGAGCGCCGTCGCGGTGGCGAACGCGCCAGGTCGCCGCGGCGAGCGGTGGCTGAACGACGCGCTCACGCTCCAGGCGCACCAACGGCACCTCCTCCAGCTCGGGTTCACCGACCGACTGCTCGGCGAGCTGATCCGGCGACTGAAGCGGGAGGGCCTCTACGACCGCGCCCTCGTCGTCGTGACGGCGGACCACGGCATCAGCTTCCGAACCGGCGACGACCGCCGCTCCCCCACGCGGACGAATTTGCCCGACCTCGCGTTCGTGCCGCTCTTCGTGAAGCTGCCCGGCGAAGCGAGCGGGCGCGTCGTCGACCGCCACGTTCGAACGCTCGACATCCTCCCGACGATCGCGGACGCGCTCGGAATCCGAGTGCCCTGGCGGGTCGACGGGCGCTCGGCGCTCGCCCCGAGCCCACCCGCCGAGGTCGGCGA
>JALZFU010000434.1 GCA_030861385.1 Actinomycetota bacterium | reverse complement strand
CTTCGCGCCTCCTATCGCAGAACTGCGCGCGTCGTCGGCCGGACACGATTCACACGTCCGCTGCCGCCGCTCCGACGGCCGCCATCCGCGTTAGCCTCTCGGGGTGCCGTCCGTCTCGCGCCTGAGCGTCGCGCCCGTTAAGGGACTCGCGCTCTCGCACCCCGAGGAGGTCGTCGTCACGCCGACGGGCGTACCCGAGAACCGCCGCTTCTTCGTCGTCGACGAGCAGGGCAAGCTCGTCCGCGGCACGCGACCGTCACCGCTGTTCCAGGTGCGCGCCAAGACCGACCCGGACGGGAGCCGACTTTCGCTCGAGTTCGCGAACGGCCTCGTCCTCGACGAGCCCGTCCAGCTCGGCGAGCCGTGCTGGACCCCCTTCTGGAGCCGTCCCGTCCGCGGGCACGTGGTCGAGGGACCGTGGAGCGAGGCACTTTCCGAGCTTCTCGGGCAGCGGGTCGAGCTCCGGCGCGCCGACGAGCCCGGCGGTGGCTTCGACGACTCACCCGTCTCGCTCCTTTCGGACGCGTCCCTCGCAGAGCTCGCGCGAACCGCCGGCGAGGGCGAGGTCGACGGCCGCCGCTTCCGCATGCTCGTGTACGTGGCCGACTGCACTCCGCTCGAGGAGGAGTCGTGGATCGGCAGGCGGGTTCGGCTCGGCGACGCCATCGTTCGAGTTACGAAGCCGGACGCGCGCTGCGCGATGACAACGCGGAATCCCGACACGGGCGAGCGCGACTTCGACACACTCGCGGCGATCCGCGACTACCGAGGCCTCCGTAACGGCAAGCACCTCGACCTCGGCGTCTACGCCGACGTCGAGGAGCCGGGCCGTGTCCGCCTCGGCGACCCGGTGGAGCCGTTCGAGCTGCGATGATCGAGGGCGTCCACACGCTCCTGTGCCCACCTCGCTCAGAGCATCGCCGCCGGGCGCGAGGAGGCCGAACAGAGATCTACCGCATGTGAACCGAGCTGGACGCGACCAAGCGCGAGCTCGAGCCGAAGGGTGTCCGTTTTCGTCGACCCGGTTACCGACGAGGGTAGGGACTGCCCAAGCCTCTCGCATGCCGGGAGTCGGTGAGGTCGGCCTCTGCAAGCCGCGCCACCGGACGCGGCTTGCGGCGTTCAGCTAGCGACCGGCTGCTCCGGCTCGACGTAGCGCGCCCACGCCTCGTCGAGAATCTGACTCAGAACGTCGAGGAACTCGCTCAGCTCCACCCGCCCGGCGACGAGCGGGGGAGCGAACTGGGCAGCCGTCTCGCCGCGGTCGTCGATGCGCAGGTAGACGCCGAGCTCGCGCGCGCGGGGGACGAGGAACTGCTTGATGAGCTCGTCGCGCTCGCCCGGGGTGAACGTCTCCTTCGTTTCCTTGTCCTTCACGAGCTCGAGCGAGTAGAAGAAGCCAGTGCCTCGTACGTCGCCGACCATCGGGTGCTCGTCCCGGAGCGTCTCGAAGGCGGCTCGAAACTCGTCCTCGTGGCGGCGCACGTGCCCGATCAGGTCCTCGCGCTCGAAGATGCCGATGTTCGCGAGCGCAATCGCGCACGAGACGGGGTGGCCGCCGAACGTAATCCCGTGGATGAACATGCTCGTCGGCTCGGCGAAGAACGGCTCGATCACCTTCTCGCTCGCGACGACGGCGCCGAGCGGCGCGTACGCGCTCGTGAGGCCCTTGGCCAGGGTGATCATGTCCGGCTCGATCCCGTAGCGCGTCGTCGCGAACCAGTCGCCGACACGGCCGAAGCCGGTGATGACTTCGTCCGCGACGAGGAGGACGCCGTGCTCGTTACAGATCTCGCGGATCCGCTGGAAGTAACCGGGCGGGGGCGTGATCGACCCGGCCGAGTTCTGGACCGGATCCATGATGACGGCGGCCACGGTGAGCGGATCCTCGCTTCGAATGATCGCGTCGACCTCGTCGGCACACCGGAGCGTGCACTCCGGCTTCTCGGCGCAGTAGGGACACCGGTAGCGGTACGGAAGCGGCGCGCGGAGGCAGCCGGGGAGGAGCGGCTCGAACTGCGACCGAAGCAGCGGGTGCCCGTTGATCGAGATCGCGCCCATCGTCGTCCCGTGGTACGCGCTCCGGCGGCTCACGAACTTGTACCGCGTCGGCTCGCCGCGTAGGCGGTGGTACTGCCGCGCGATCTTGAGGGCCGCCTCGATCGCCTCGGATCCCCCGGAGACGAAGAAGACCCTCCCGACGTCGATCGGGACGAGCTCCGTCAGCTTCTCGACGAGCTCGAGTGCGGGGGGCGTGGAGTACCCGACCCAATTCGTGAAGAAGGGGAGCCGCTCGACCTGGGCGCGCGCGGCCTCGGCCATCTCGGGCCAGGGGCCGTACCCGATGTTGACGGCATAGAGAGCGGCCAGCGAGTCGAGATAGCGGTTGCCCTCGGTATCCCAGATGTGGCAGCCCTCTCCGCGTTCGATCACGATCGGCGCGTGGGCGGCCGGAGTGAAGTGGCGCCAGAGGCGATCGAGAGCAGTCGCCACGGCAGCACTGTACCGCGGCGGCGGGGCCCGCTACGGGTTCTCGAAGACCTTCCCGAGCTTTGCCAGGCCGCGCGAAAGCAGGTAGCCGATCGTTAGCGCGACCGCCCAGGTTCCGAACTCGCGCGCTCCGACAGCGTCGGAGATGAGGGCGACCATCCCGACGATGAAGAGCATGAGTAGGTACAAGACGAGCTCGCTGGTCGGGGCGGGAAGCTGCGGGAGATTGCCCCCCGCGTACGGCCGCTCGTATTGCGTGGGAGGCGGAGGGGGTGTCGATTGCGTCGCCACGGTCCGTCCTTCGCGGTCCCCTCATGCATTCCTCTTTCCACTCGGGGCCGTCGGACCCCCGAGGCTACGATGCGCTCCGCCGGGTGCAGCTCTTCCACTACCACCTCGTCACGAGCAAGGTCCGGCTCGTCGAGGCACGCTACCTCGGCAAGCTCGGCTTCGAGCTCGTCGCCCGCTACGGCTGGGTGGGGGAGCACTCCCATTGGTTTCCGCCCGGGAAGTCGTGGGAGGAGCTCGAGGGGCTCGGGTTTCGCCTCCGGCTCGTCGAACTCGCGCGGGGCGCCGTTAACGTCGTCCTCCAGCCCGGGCACTGGGACGTTCCCCGGGTGGACCATCTCGGTGTCGCGCTCGACGAGGACGGATACCTGAGCGCCCTCGAGCGGGCGTCCGACCTCGAGTTGAAGATTCAGGACCATCCGGGCAAGCGGACGTTCATCGCAACCGAGGTCGGCTACCGCGTCGAGGTGCACCCGCCGCGCGATTGGATCGACGAGACGCTGTCACGGACGGACGAGCTCCGTCTCGCCGAGATGCATCTGCGCGCGTCCGACCCGGAAGCGAAGGCCGACGCGCTCGCGCAGATCTTCGAGCTGGATCGGAAGGGAGCGGACGTGACCCTTGGCGGCACGCTCGTCCGCTTTCTCCCCGATGGCCCTGAAGGCCGCCCAGAGCTCGTCGGCGAGGTCCTGGAGTGACGACCGCCTACGAGGCGGCCGGGGTCTCCCTCGCGGCCGCGGACAGTGTCGTCTCACGGCTCCGCGCGGCGGCAGAGTCGACTCGAACGGCATCCGTTGTCGGCGGCCTCGGGGGCTTCGCCGGCCTCTTCGCGCTCGATGACGAACGCCTCCTCGCGGCGTCGACCGACGGCGTCGGGACGAAGCTCGTCCTTGCGCGTAGCGCCGGGCGGCTTCGCGACGCGGGCTGCGATCTCGCAGCCCATTGCGTAAACGACGTCCTCACGACCGGCGCGGAGCCGCTCTTCTTCCTCGACTACGTCGCCGCCGGACGCCTCGACCTCGGGGAGGTGAGTGAGCTCGTCGAGGGCGCCGCGTCGGTCTGTCGAGAGGCAGCGTGCGCGCTTCTCGGCGGCGAGACGGCTGAGATGCCAGGCGTCTACCAAGAGGGCGAGCTCGACTTCGCCGGGACGTGCGTGGGGATCGTGTCGCGACGCTCGCTCGTCGACGGCTCGCGCATCGAGCCGGGCGACGTCGTCGTCGGGCTCCCGTCCTCTGGGCTGCACGCGAACGGCTTCTCGCTCGTCCGGCGCCTCCTCGGCGACGGCCCGTTCGACGCCGACCTCCTGCTGGCGCCCACCCGACTCTACCTCCGCGACGTTCGCGGCCTTCGCGAACGCTGCGACGTCCGGGCGCTCGCGCACGTGACTGGAGGCGGGATCGCGGGCAACCTCGCCCGCGTCCTCCCCCCCGGCCTCGGCGCCCGGATCGACCCGGACGCGTGGGAGCGCCCGGCCGTTTTCGCGTGGCTCGACCGCCAGGGCGTCTCCGAGGACGAGCAACGCCGCGTTTTCAACCTCGGCATCGGCTACTGCGCGGTCGTCGCCGAGGCGGACGCGCAGCGCGCAGGCTTCCCGGCGATCGGCCGAATCCATCCCGGCACCGACGGCGTGATCTTCGACTGACGTACACGTGGTGCGCACGTTCCCGCATGGATCGGCTTTTCTCTCGGGCGAAACCGTGAGCCCCCTGCGCGATCTCCGGCGCTACGCTGGACCGGTAGGGGGTAACTCGGGGGGGTCCCCCGGGGGAGCGAATCTCGCGCGCGCGAGTAGGCGGCGGCGAGCGCCGTGATTGGCGTCCTCGTCTCCGGCGAGGGGACAAACCTCCAAGCGCTTCTCGACGCCGGTCTCCCGATCAGCGCGGTGGCGTCGAACGTCGTGGGAGCTCGAGCGCTCGCTCGTGCGCGCCGTGCCACCCTTCCCGCGGCCGTGTTCGAGGTCTCTGATTACGCGAGGCGAGTCGACCGCGACGCGGCGATGGCGGACTGGCTCGCCGGCCGCGGCGTCGAGCTCGTCGTGTGCGCCGGTTACATGCACCTTCTGACCCCCGAGTTTCTGCACCGCTTCCCCGTCGTCAACGTGCATCCGTCGCTCCTACCCGCCTTCCCGGGCCTCCATCCGATCGAGGACGCGCTCGCAGCGAGCGTGACGGAAACAGGTGTCACGATCCACTACGTCGACGAAGGGGTCGACACCGGCCCGATCATCGCGCAGGAGCCCGTCGCGGTTCTTCCCGAAGACACCCCTTCGACGCTCCGCGCCCGGATTCATGCGGTGGAGCACCGGCTCCTACCCGACGTGATTCGCCTGATCGTGGCGGGGGCTCTAGGCTCTCCCCGCCCCGTGGCGACCGCCCCGCACGATGGTTGAGCGCGCGCTCATCTCGGTCTTCGACAAGAGCGGCCTCGACGCGTTCGCGCGCGGGCTCGCCGAGCTGGGCGCCGAGCTCGTGGCGAGCGGCGGCACGGCTCGGTTCCTCGCGGACCTCGGGATCGCGGTCAAACCGGTCGAGGCTTTGACCGACGTTCCCGAACTCCTCGGCGGTCGGGTGAAAACGCTTCACCCACGAATCCACGCCGGGATCCTCGCGCGGCGCGACGCCGAGGACGACGTCGCCACGCTGGAGGCGAACGCGATCGCGCCGTTCGATCTCGTCTGCGTGAACCTCTACCCGTTCCAGCGGGTCGCGGCCCGCAAGGACGTCCGCGAAGAGGAAGCCGTCGAGATGATCGACATCGGCGGCCCGGCAATGCTCCGCGCGGCCGCGAAGAACTTCGTCCACGTCCTTCCCGTTTGTTCCGTCGAGCGCTACCAGCCGCTGCTCGCCGAGCTCCGCGAACGTGGCGACGTGTCGCGACACACGCGGCGTGCGCTCGCGGCGGAGGCGTTTGCGCACACGGCGGCCTACGAGGCTTCGATCGCCGCCTGGTTCGGCGACCGCGAGAGCTTCCCCGACCGTCTCATCGTCTCGCTCGAGAAGGTCGACGACCTCCCGTACGGCGAGAACCCGCACCAACGGGCCGCCTACTACGCCGAGGCCGGCGCTCGCCGCCACCTGCTCTCGCGCGTGGAGCAGCATGGGGGCAGAGGGCTCTCGTTCAACAACCTCAATGACCTCGATGCCGCGCGCGCTCTCGTCCGCGACTTCACCGTCCCAGCATGCGCCATCGTGAAGCACGCGAACCCGTGTGGCTGCGCGCTCGCCGCCGACGTCGAGGAGGCCTACGCGAAGGCGCTCGCGACGGATCCGGTGTCCGCGTTCGGCGGCGTTGTCGCCGTGAACCGACGCGTCGAGAGCGGGCTCGCGGCGCGCCTCGTCGACCAGTTCGTCGAGCTCTTGATAGCGCCCGGCTACACCGACGAGGCGCTCGAGACACTTCGAAGCAAGGAGGCGACGCGCATCCTCGAGGATCGCGAGCGCCGCGGCGCGATGCCGGGCGAGCGGGATTTCAAGCGCGTGCTCGGCGGCCTCCTCGTCCAGGACGCCGACGGCGAGCTCGACGAGCGCGAGGCGATGGAGGTCGTGACGTCCCGCGTCCCGGAGGAGCCGACGTGGGGCGACCTCCTATTCGGCTGGCGGGTCGCGAAGCACGTCGCGTCGAACGCGGTCGTCCTGGCGAAGAACCTCCAGACGATCGGGATCGGCACGGGCCAGCCGAGTCGAGTCGACGCCGTCCGCATCGCCCTCGCGAAGGCGCGCGACCTCGGGCACGACATTCGCGGCGCCGCGCTCGCCTCCGATGCATTCTTCCCGTTCCCCGACGGACCGCGTCTAGCTCTCGAGTCGGGCGTTGCGGCGATCATCCAGCCAGGCGGTTCGAAGCGCGATGGAGAGGTCGTCGATGCCGTGGAGGAGGCCGGCGCGACGATGGTCTTCACCGGGCGCCGTCACTTCCGCCACTAGCGGAAGCCGCGCTAGGGCCTTACGCGGGACGCTTCGGCGCCACGGCCTGCTGCATCGCGACCGCCTTCTTCATGTATCCGTACGCCTGACCGGCCTCACCTTCGTGCTCGAGCAGCTCCGCGAGCTTGGCGTAAACGTCGACGAGGTCCCGATTGGGCGCCTTGCGCTCAAGGTAGTTCACCGCCCGCTCAAAGAGGGTGACTGCGCGAGTGCTATCGCCTAGGTCGCGTGCGATTTCGGCAAGGACCGTGTAGACCCGCCCGATGTCATCCGGCTCGGCCTCCTTGAGCAAGTCGGTGACCTCCACCGCAAGGACAGCCGCGCGCTCTGTTTCGCCTAGTCGCGCGAGGGCTCGCGCTTCTTCGACAAGGAAATTCGCCCGCTCGATCGGGGTGCTTGTCCGCTCGACGAGCGGCCAACCCTCCTCGAGGTGGGCGAGAGCCTCCTCCGGACGTCCGCGCTCAAGCTCGATGTGCGCAACAAGCTGATGGGCCATCCCCGTGTAGTGGAGGTCCTCAGTCATCTCCAGCGCGGCGAGGGCGTGATACGCGAAGCGAGACGCTCCTTCGGCGTCGCCCTGGTCGACCCGGAGCTTCGCCTTGGACCAATACAGCCGTGCCCGCATGTACGGATCGGACATTGTGCTTCCGCTCGCAAGAGCCGTGCTGACGACCTGCTCCGCTCGATCGAAGTCCCCGCGGTCTGAAAGCGCATACGCGAGCAGGCATGAGAAGCGGAGCATCTGGATCTCGTCGCCGGCCCGGTCGAAGGCGACTAGGCAGCGCTCAAAGATCGTGATTGAAGGCTCCAGTTCACCGAGAAGCGCATAGGCTCGTCCTAGGCTCTCCGCAAGCGCCGGGCGCTCGAACTCCTCGTCGCCCGATGTAACGAGCGCTTGCTCGAAGAGCGTGATGGCGTGGCGTAGCTCACCGCGCCGGAACGCAAGTTGACCAAGGCCTTCCTGTGCGACTGAACGCTCGGTCGGCCCGACTGCTGCTTTGAGTGCCTCCGCATAGAGCTCATGCGCCCGGTCGAGGTCGTCCAGCCGAAGGACAAGCTCAGCCTCGATGAGCGAGAACTGCTGCGATAGTCCGGTCGAACCCGACGCAAGGTAGTCCTCGGTGACGCCGAGGCGACGGCCGAGCTCGCGCAGGAGCTGCAACGAGGGAATCCGGTCGCCGGCCTCGATCCGCGAGATGTACGCGGGCGAGCAACCCGGAAAGGCGAGCTCTCTCTGACTCAACCCCGCCGCCTCACGCGCTCGCCGCAACCGCTCTCCGACGAGCCGGGGATCATCGACATGCGTTGACTTCTGTCGCGGCATCGTCTTTCGAACCTGTCCTTTCGGTTATATACTCTCGCGCGAGTTCCGGGCCCGGGACCTGTCCGCTATCCCTCCAACGCAAAGGACGGTCCCGCAGATGAGAGTACGCCTAATTACGGTTGCCGCATCCCTCGCGGCGCTGGCCACGACGCTAGGCGGTGCCAAATGGGGTCCCTAGCGCTTGTTCGCGCTCCGCGGTCTGGTCGAGCGCCCTGGGGGCCATAGGCCCGTAGTCTGACAGGTTTGACATCAGGCTGGTAGTGGCGGGGACTCTTGTTC
>JALZFU010000421.1 GCA_030861385.1 Actinomycetota bacterium | reverse complement strand
AGCGTGCCGAAGCGGTCGGCGACGACGACCGCCGGTCGCCCGAGCGCTGCCGAGAGCGGGCCGGGCTCCGGTTCGACGACGAGCACGCCGCCGCGAGCGGCGACGTCGCCCCGCGCCGCCTCGTAGACCTCGGGATCGTCGAGGCAGACGACGACGGCATGGCGCCGCTGGCGGAGCGGCCAGAGCGCAGGCAGCGAGCGGACGTCTTCCACGGCGCGAACGATAGTGTCGAAGCGGTGAGGCTCCTCGTCCTCGGAGGCACCCTCTTCCTCGGCCGCCATCTCGTCGAGCAGGCGCTCGTACGCGGGCACGACGTGACGCTCTTCAACCGCGGGAAAACCGCTCCCGACGTCTTCCCCGACGTCGAGCACCTCCGCGGCGACCGCGACGGCGACCTCTCTCCCCTCGAAGGGCGAACCTGGGATGCCGTAATCGACACGTCGGCGCGGGTCCCGCGCTGGGTGCGAACGGCCGCTTCGCTCCTCGCCGACTCGGTCGACCACTACACGTTCGTCTCGAGCTGCTCCGTCTACCGCGACACGACTCGGCCGGGCGTGGACGAGACCGCGCCCGTCCACACGCTCGCCGATGAATCCGTCGAGGAGATCGCCGACGCGGAGACCTACGGCGCCCTCAAGGCGCTCTGCGAGCGCGAGGCTTCCGCGGCGATGGACGGCCGCGCCCTCTCCGTTCGCGCCGGCCTGATCGTCGGGCCGTACGACCCGACTGGCCGCTTCACCTACTGGGTGCACCGCCTGGCGCGCGGCGGCGACGTCCTCGCGCCCGAGCCGCGCGACCAGCGGGTCCAGTTCGTCGACGTCCGCGACCTCGCCGCCTGGATTCTCGATATGGCCGAGCGTCGGAAGCCGGGCGTCCTGAACGCGACCGGACCGGCGAGGCCGCTGACGATGGAGGGACTTTTGAAGGAGATCGCGGCGACGACGGAAAGCGGGGTGCACCTCGTTTGGACGGCGGAGCGCTTCCTCCTCGACGCCGGCGTCGAACCGTGGAGTGAGCTCCCTCTTTGGCTCGCGCCGGCGGCGAACGAGGGCGAGCGCTACTTCCTCGCGGTCGACGTCTCCCGGGCGATCGGCGCCGGGCTACGGTTCCGCCCGCTCGCGGAGACGGTTTGCGACACGCTGACGGGCGCGAAGACGACGCCCGATGCCGGCCTCGACCCTGAGCGGGAACTCGACCTCCTCGCCGCCTGGAAACGCCGCGCGGAGTGAACGCGCTCGCGCTCGACCTCGCCCCCGTTCGCGCGCGCTTCTCGGCGCTCGACCGCCCGACCGCCTTCCTCGACGCGCCCGGTGGAACGCAGGTTCCGGACGCCGTCGTCGAGGCGATCGCCGGCTACTTGGGTGACTCGAATGCGAACCTCGGCGGCGCGTTCGCGACGAGCCGCAGGAGCGACGCGCTCGTCGTCGCCTCTCACGAGACAGCGGCGCGCTTCCTCCGCTGCTCCCCGGACGAGGTCGGCTTCGGCGCGAACATGACGACGCTCAACTTCTCGCTCTCGCGCGCGCTCGGCCGCGAGCTCCGCGCGGGCGACGAGGTCGTGGTGACGCGGCTCGACCACGACGGCAACGTGTCGCCGTGGCTCGAGCTCGCGCGCGACCTCGATCTCCAGGTCCGCTTCGTCGACATCCACGACGATTGCACCCTCGACATGGACGACCTCGAGCGCCGACTCGGCGAGCGAACGCGCGTCGTCGCCTTTCCGTGGGCATCGAACGCGGTCGGAACGATCACAGACGTTCGGCGGATCGCTGAGCTCGCGCACGACGCCGGCGCGCTCGCGTGGGCCGACGCCGTTCACTTCGGCCCCCACGGCCCGATCGACGTCGCCGCCGTGGGCGTGGACGTCCTCCTCTGCTCGGCCTACAAGTTCTTTGGTCCCCACCTCGGGCTCTTCTTCGGGCGAGCCGAGCTCCTCGAACGCCTCCACCCGTACAAGGTGCGGCCCGCGCCGAGGGAGCCGGTCGGGCAGCGCTTCGAGCTCGGCACGCAGCCGCACGAGCTCCTCGCGGGGTTCGTCGCCGCGGTCGAATACGTCGAGTCGATCGGTTGGGATGCGATTCGCGCGCACGAGCGCGCGCTGGGCGAGCGCTTCCTCGCCGGGCTCCCGGGCTCAGTCACGCTCCACGGGCTCGCGTCGATGGACGGGCGAGTGCCGACATTCGCGTTCACGCTGGCCGAGCGGACGCCGTTCCAGGTCGCGAGCCTGCTCGCCGCGCGCGACATCGCCGTGTGGTCGGGGAACTACTACGCGGTGGAGGTGATGGAGCGGCTCGGGCTCCCGGACGGCGCCGTCCGCGCCGGCTTCGTCCACTACAACACGCCTGACGAGGTCGACCGCCTGCTCACCGCACTGGAGGAGGTTGGGGCCGAGGGGTAGCGGGGCCGCACGGACGGGCCGGCCCGGAACTGACCTACCTCGGCTACTGCTTGTGGGCGGCCGCCGCGCGCTTCCAGCGCTCGTCGTCTCGGCGGATCCAGTCGGGGTCGACGCCCTTCCGCTCGGCGAGGGCGAGCGTCAGAAGCTGGAACGGGACGATGTCGACAACAGGGTGCGAGGTGGGCACGAGCTCGACGTCGCAACCGAGGATCTCGAGCGCGGCGGCCGCCTGGCGGGCGCGCTCGGCGGCACGTCCCTCCCCCTCGAGGACGAACGCGCGCACCGTCTCGTCGACGGCGGCGAGATGGCCGTGGAGCAGCTGTTCCGTCTGGTGCGCCTCGGCGGCGACGAACGCCCCTTCGCGCAGCTTCAGCACCGCCTCCTGCGCCGTCGGCCAGTCGCGGCCCGCGCCAGCGACGAGCCAGCGTTCGTGGTCGGAGACGTCCGGCGCCCGCTCGAGAACGCCCTCGACGGCTTCGGGAAGCGGCGAGACGTCGCGCCCGCGAAGGACCTCCAGCGCGGCGACGGCGCACGTGTAGCTCGCCGTGTGGCACCACGACTTCTCGACCTCGGGCGCGACGACGAGCACCTCCTCCGCGACGGCTGCGAGCGGGCTCTCGGCCTTCCCGGTCACCAACCAGGCGGGCCCGTCGAATGCACGCACGGCTTCGAGCGTGACCTCCGTCTCGCCTTCGTGACTCACGGCGACGAGGAGGTCCGCCTCGGGCGGCTCCAGGACGAGCTCGAGCGCCTGCAGCGCCCCGCCGCCCGTCTGCGCGGCGTGGAACGACGTTCCGCATCCCGTCAGGACGACGCGCCCGGGCGGCAGGCGGCGCTCGCCCACCCGCTTGCCGACGCCGCGCAGCCACTCGGGCTGGG
>JALZFU010000412.1 GCA_030861385.1 Actinomycetota bacterium | reverse complement strand
TCGCTCGCGGCGCACTTCGAGCACACGGTCGCCGTGACCGAGGCCGGGCCCCGAATCCTGACGGAGGCGCCGGTAGGGTCTCTGCTACCATGACCGGGTTGCGGCTTCGCCGGATTTCGGCGTGGCCGCAAGTCCGTTCTCTCGCAGATGAAGGTCCGCCCGTCCGTGAAGCCGATGTGTGACCGCTGCCGCGTCATCAAGCGGCACGGCCGCGTGCTGGTCATCTGCACGAATCCGCGACACAAGCAGCGGCAGGGGTAAGGAGGAACCTTGGCTCGTATCGCAGGCGTGAACCTTCCGCGCGAGAAGCGCCTCGAGGTGGCGCTCACGTACATCTACGGAATCGGCCCCGGGACGGCACGCAGGGTGACGGCCGAGCTCGGGCTCTCCCCCGACGAGAAGGTCCGGGACCTCACCGACGAAGAGATCACGCGACTCCGCTCGTACATCGACGGGAACCTCGAGGTCGAGGGCGACCTGCGCCGCGAGCGCTCCCAGAACGTGAAGCGGCTGCAGGAGATCGGCGCGTACCGTGGTGTCCGCCACCGCCGGGGGCTCCCGGTCAACGGCCAGCGCACGAAGACGAACGCTCGCACGCGCAAGGGACCGAAGAAGACGGTCGGTCGCGGAAAGAAGAAGGGATAATGCCGCTCGCGACCAGTTGCGGAGGTGACGGCTAGATGGCGCCGCCGCGCCGCGCCGCGCGAGGACGCACGCGCCGCCGCGTCAAGAAGAACATCGCGGTCGGACAGGCGCACATCAAGACGTCGTTCAACAACACGATCGTGTCCCTGACGGACAAGGAGGGGAACGTCATCGCGTGGGAGAGCGCGGGCTCCGCCGGCTTCAAGGGATCGCGGAAGTCGACGCCCTTCGCCGCCCAGGTCACGGCCGACGCGTGCGCGAAGAAAGGCATGGAGCACGGCCTCCAGAAGGTGGAGGTGTTCGTGAAGGGGCCGGGATCGGGGCGCGAGACCGCGATCCGCTCGCTTCAGGCGGCCGGTCTCGAGGTGCTCGGCGTGCGCGACGTCTCACCGCAGGCGCACAACGGCGTTCGTCAGAAGAAGCGTCGGAGGGTGTGATGGCGGCTCGCTTTCCTCGACCTCGGACCTCCGGAGGCGGCCGCTAGCGATGGCGCGCGAAAACCTCGGGAAGAAGTGCCGGAACTGCCGCCGGGAGGGCATGAAGCTTTTCCTGAAGGGCGAGAAGTGCCTCACGGACAAGTGTCCAGTGGAGCGCCGCAGCTACCCGCCGGGCGAGCACGGCCGCGGCCGGATCAAGCAGTCGGAGTACCTGCTGCAGCTTCGCGAGAAGCAGAAGGCGCGCCGCTATTACGGGATCCTGGAGAAGCAGTTTCGGGGGTACTACGACAAGGCTTCGCGTCGATCCGGGATCACGGGCGAGGAGCTCCTCCGAATGCTCGAGCTTCGGCTCGACAACGTCGTCTACCGGCTCGGCTTCGCGGCGTCGCGGGCGCAGGCGCGCCAGCTGATCCGCCACGGCCACTTCCAGGTGAACGGTCGCCGGGTCAACATCCCGAGCTACCAGGTGCGGACGAACGACACGGTGACGATGAAGCCGGGCAGCTCGGCCGAGCCGGTGATCCGCGACGCCACCGACCTTACCGCCTCGGTGACGCCGTGGCTCCAGGCCGACCACGACAACCTGACGGGCAAGGTGCTGAAGCTTCCCGAGCGCGAGGAGATCGACACCCCCGTTCAGGAACAGCTGATCGTCGAGCTGTACTCGAAGTAGGGGCGAACGAGTCTCGCCCCTGCGGAACGCAAGAAGGGACTGACGCATGGCTACGAGAACGCTTTCCATGGACTTCCAGGTGCCGAAGATCACGCACGAGGAGGTCGACGAAAACCACGGGATCTTCGCGATCGAGCCGCTCGACCGCGGGTTCGGCTACACGTTTGGCAACTCGCTGCGCCGGGTGCTCCTCTCCTCGCTCGAGGGTGCCGCGGTCACCTCGGTGAAGATCGAGGGCGTCGCGCACGAGTTCACGACCCTCCCCGGTGTCCGCGAGGACGTGATGGACATCATCCTGAACCTGAAGAGCCTCACGTGCCGACTCCACGGGGACTCGCCCGAGATCGAGGTTCGCCTCGACAAGCGTGGCCCGGGGGCTGTCACCGCCGCCGACATCGAGGCGCCGGCCGACCTCGAGATCCTGAACCCCGAGCTCGAGATCGCGCACCTGGCCGACAAGGGACGGCTCGAGCTCACGCTCACGATCGGGCGCGGTCGAGGGTACGTCCCGGCCGAGCTGAACCGCGGCCCCGAGCACTCGATCGGGACGATCCCGGTCGACGCCATGTTCTCGCCGGTGCGGCGAGTCTCCTACGAGGTCGAGGCGGCCCGCGTCGGGCAGCGCACCGACTACGACAAGCTGATGCTCGACGTGACGACGGACGGATCGCTCGATCCGCGCGAGGCGATCGGACAGGCGGCGGAGATCCTCATTCGCCAGCTCGCCATCTTCACCGACATCGAGCGGATCGAGGGGCTCTCCGAGCCGCGTGCCGAGCTCGAGACCGAGGCGCCGCAGGCGCACGGGATGGAGAACTTCCCGATCGAGGAGCTCGAGCTCGGCGTCCGCTCGTACAACTGCCTGAAGCGGGTCGGGATCGAGACGATCGGCGACCTCGTCACGAAAAGCGAGGACGAGCTCGCCGCCATCCCGAACTTCGGGAAGAAGTCGATCGAGGAGGTTCGTGAGACGCTCACCGCTCACGGGCTGAACCT
>JALZFU010000411.1 GCA_030861385.1 Actinomycetota bacterium | reverse complement strand
CGGGTGGCGCTCGTACCCGCCCATGACAAGCCCGCCGGACTCGCCGCGGAAGTAGACGAGAAGCGAGGGGTCGCGCATCGTCGGCACCTCGAGCGGGACGTCGAGCGGCCGCGTCACGAGGTACTCGTGCGCCATCGGAACGATCGGGACGACCACGCCCGCCATCGCTCCGATCTCGGCGGCGAACATCCCGCCCGCGTTCACGACGACCTCGGCCTCGATGGGTCCGCTCGTGGTCTCGACGCCGGCGACGCGACCGCGCTCGACGCGGATCCCGGTCACGCGAGTGCTGGTTCGGATCTCGGCGCCTCGTCGTCGGGCGCCCTCGGCGAGAGCGAGCGTGAGCTGGCTCGGGTCGACGTACCCGTCCGTCGGGAGGTACGCCGCGCCGAGGACTCGGTCGGTGGACATGGGAGGGAAGAGCCGCTGTGCCTCCTCGGCGGAGACGAGCTCGAGCGGGAGCCCGAACGTCTTCGCCCAGCCCGCCTGGCGCGTGAGCTCCTGCATTCGCTCCGGGGAAGAGGCCAGCCGAAGCGATCCCACCTCGTGCCAGCCGGTCTCGAGCCCGACCTCGTCGGCGAGCGCTCCGTAGAGCTCGACCGAGCGCATCATCATCTTCGTGAGCGAGAGCGATCCGCGGAGCTGGCCGACGAGGCGCGCCGAGTGGAACGTCGAGCCGCTCGTCAGGTCGGCGCGCTCGCAGAGGACGGCGTCCGTCCAGCCGAGCCGCGTGAGCCAGTAGAGGACGGACGCCCCTCCGACGCCGCCGCCGACCACGACCGCCCGCGCTCGTGACCTCACGCGCGAACCCTATGCGGCGAGCGCCGCGCGGAAGCCCGGGTCGGCCGCGGTGCGCTGAAGGCGCGCGAAGTGCTCGTCCGCGTACCCGACGAAGTCGAAGTCGAGATCCGAGATCCCCTGCTGGACGACGCCCCACATCGCCTCGCGGAAGTCGGACATGAAGCGCATGAGCCGGAGCGCGTCGCGGTCGGCCGGGCCCGCTTCACCGAAGTACGCCCCGAGGAGCGTCTCGTTCTCGGCCTCGCCGAGATCGTGATTCACCGAGAAGTTCGCGAGGTCGAAGAATCGATCGCCCATCCCGGCGTATTCCCAGTCGACGATCCGGAGCCGGTCGCCCTGGTCGATGAAGTTCGCGTTCAAGAGGTCGTTGTGACACGGCCGCTCGGGCTCGCCGGCACGGCGTCGCTCGATCCCGTCGGCGATCGGCTTCGCCCACGCGAACGCTTCCGGGACGCGGACGCCGTGCGCCTTCGCCGTCTCGGCGTATGCCGCGACGACGCGGAACGAGTCGAAGCGGCCGGGAACCCGAGGGCCGTCATGCAGGCGGCGAAGCGTCCTCGCGGCCCGCTCGAGGTTCTCGCCCCGGCGCATCTCCTCGGGCGGGAGAGGCCGGCCGCCGAGGAACCGTGTCACGAGCCAGCCCTCGGGCTCGACGAAGGCGACGACCTCGGGCCCGATCCCCAGCTTCGCCGCGATGAGCGAGGCGCCGTGCTCGACCGCGCGATCGATCCCGAGAAGCCCGGTGTCCTTTCCCCCGACGCGGAGGACGTACGCCCCCTCGTCGACCGTGATCTTGAAGTTTCGATTCGTGATCCCACCGCCCAGCGCCTCGATACCGACGTCGCGGCCGGGCCAAAGGCGCTCGGCGATCGACTGCGGGTTCACCGGCCGATCCTAGACTGGCGCCGTGCCGTCACCGGTGCGGGCCCTCCTTTTCGACTTCAACGGGACGCTCTCGAACGACGAGCCGCTCCTCTGCTCGATCTGGCAGGAGGTCTTCGCCGAGTACGGGCGGCCGCTCGCCGCGGAGGAGTACTTCGCCGAGCTGGCCGGGCTCGCGGACACCGAGATCGCGCGGCGCTGGCTCGGCGACGACCACCCGGCGCTTCCCGCGGTCATGGCCGAGCGGGTCGCGCGATACCGCGCGCGTGCGGCTGACGGCTCGACGGTGACCGAGACCGTTCGCGCCGCAGTCCAGTGGGCCGCGACCCGCGTGCCCGTCGGCGTCGTCTCCGGCGCCGCGCGGGCCGACGTCGAGCCCGTGCTCGCTGCCGCCGGCCTCGCGGACGCCGTCTCCGTCCTCGTGACGGAGGAGGACGTCGAGCGCGGCAAGCCGGACCCCGAGGGGTACCTCCGCGCGCTCGCGCTCCTCGGTAACCACATCCGCCCGGACGAGGTGGTCACGCTCGAGGACAGCGAGGCCGGCGTCACCGCCGCGCGCGCGGCCGGAACGCGATGCATCGCGGTCCTCGGGACGATGCCCGCAGAGCGGCTCGCGGCCGCCGACGAGGTCGTGGCGCGGCTCGACCGCCCGCTCGTGCGTCGCGTTCTCGGCGAGGCGACAGCGTCCTAGACTTCCGCCGTGCTCGTGCGGCACCCCGAGTCCGTCGCGATCGTCGTGCTCGACGGGCGGGAGCTCGTGGTCGTCCGTCAGTCTCGCCC
>JALZFU010000355.1 GCA_030861385.1 Actinomycetota bacterium | reverse complement strand
CGCGCCCGCTCGCCGAGGAGCCGCAACGGCAGCGCGACCGTTTCCACCGCCGTCAGCTCACGCGGCAGGGCAAGATGGTAGTGCTGCCGCACGATCCCGATCGCGCGTCGGCGAAGCGCGTCCAGATATCCAGCCGGCGCACGTTCGATCGATTCGCCGAGGATCGCGAGCTCGCCGCTCGACGGACGGGCGAGGCCCGCGCAGAGCGAGAGTAGGGTCGTCTTGCCGGACCCACTCGGACCGACGACCGAGACGACCTCCCCGTAGTCCACCTCGACCGAGAGGCCGCGTAGCGCGGGCGCATCGCCCGATGGAGCGCGGTAGAGGAAGAAGAGCTCCTTGGCGGAGACAGCGGCCATCAGGCGCGCAACCTCCGTCCGACCGTTTCCCGAAATGCACGCCTCGCGAGGAATGCGGAGCCAACGAGCGCGCCCGTCGCGACGATCCCGACGACGACGGCGTCTGCTCGCCAGGCGACAACCGGTTCGATCGGCGGGAGCGGCCGACCGCCGGTGCCCGTCACCGCAACCAGCGACGCGATCAGGCGAACGGCAAGGAGGCTGCCGAGGAACCCGGCCACGATGCCGAGCGCCGACAGCGCCATCAGCCGAAGCTGCGTGCTCCGCACCAGCGTCTCGGGCCCGATGCCGAGTGCCTCGTACTCCGCGAGCAAGAGCCGTTCCGCGGCGAGCGTCGCTCGGGAAGCGAGAAAGAGGCCTACCAGACCGAGCACGGCGGCAGCGACGGCCGTGACCGTGAGAACGTTGCGGGCGCCGCCGGCAAGTGGGTCGCTGAGAAGGCGGGCGGTGAGCGGCACGGCGCCGACGACTCGCTCGGTGCGAAACGGAGGGTGCGAAAGTCGCTCGCGGAAGGGTTCGCCCTGGTTGCGGAAGAACCACGCTTCCGACGGCAGGGCGACCGCGGGACGCGCCGCGTTCAGCGCCGCGAAAAGCGTCTCGTAGTCGAGGACGACGAAGTCCGACGGGCGGTTGACGATCGTCGGGAAGAAGCGCGTTTCCGCGGCGACCCGAATCGGCATCGCTGTCCCGCCGACCGCGATCGTCACGCGACCGTCGACCGCCGCGGCGGCCACGCTCGCGCTCACGGCGGCCGGGAGCGCTGTGGGGAGCCCGATGTCAGGGTGGATGAGGGCGAGCGGCGAGCCCTCGAGGTTGAACTGTGTCATCCGGCGCACTGGGCCCGAGCCGAGCTCGTAGAGCTCGACCGAGCCGCCACCGGGAGTGGCCGCCCACCCGAGCGGGTTCGGAAGGGGTGACCACCGGCCGCGTCGTCGCTGCTCGAAGCGTCCGATTTGCACGAATCCTTCGTCCGGCGGAGCACTCTGCGGCACGGAGACGGCCGGAAACTCGAGGGCGACGAGCATGGCGCCGCGAAGCTCGAACGGGACGCGGAGGGAGACTCGCTGCCATCGTCCACGAGTGAGGACGGAGCCGCGCAGGTGGACGAAACGCTGTTCGCCGGGGCGGAGGAAATGGAAGACGACGAAGCGCTCGAGATCCGTGCCCGACCACGCCCAGAAGCGGAGGGCGTCGACGTCGCTGGCGACGCGCGGACCGTCGAGGCGTATCGGCTCCGGCCTCAGCCGTGACGCGATCTGGGAGCGGTCGAGACCCGAGAAACTGCGCCGCCAGCCGAGGAGCTGGGGTAGTCGACCGGCCGGCACGCCGAGAACCTCGATCTCGAGGCCACGGCCGGCAACGGACGCTTCTTCCACCCGTCCCTGGAGCCGGAGTACGGCGACGGGGCGCTCGTCCGTCGCCGCCGTGAAGCGAGTGAGCGGCGTGACGTCGAACTCGCGATTGAGCGGCGGCTCGTCGGCCACGTTCGGCGGGGGGAGGTCGGCGGGAGCAAGCTCGACGGCTGGACGCAGGTTCGTCTGCTTGCGCGGTGGTGCGCGCTCGACCACGCGCCACGCTGCACCCGCGGCGAAGTCCGCCTCGTCGTGCGCTTGCCGGGCGAGGGTGGCTCGGTAGTTCAGGCCGAAGAGGGCGACGCCGAGCGTCAGGGCGAGAAACGTCGTCGCCGCCGCAGCGTCGGTGGGCCTGCGGGCGGCGGTCAAGAAGGCGAGTCGGACCGCGAAAGAGCCCCTCCGGGCGAGCCGTTCGGCAAGCGCGAGTACGAGCGGAAGTGCGTGGAGGAGGAAGACGCCGGTTGCAAAAAAGGCCAGCGCCGGCAGCAGCAACAGCACGGGGCCGCCCCGCTGGCCGGCCTCGATTCCCTCGGGATCGAGCGCGCCGCTGGTCGACGCCTGCCACACGACCAGGCCGAGCGCGACGACCGCTGCAAGCTCGAGGGCGCCGATGCGGAAGCGTGATCGGGGCCGGGTAGTCGTCGACGCATAGAGGAGCGCGATCGCCGCGAGCGTGACGGACGCGATCGTGGCCACCGTCTCCACCGAGACGGCGTCGCGGACGACCTGCGCGGGGAGGCCGCGCCGCTTCGCTACGAGGACGGCGGTCACGACCAACGCGCCAACGCCAAGGGCTGCCCCGACAAGGGTCGGGACCGCGGCCTCGGCAAGGCGGGCGACGGCCGTCTGCCCACGCGAGGCGCCGAGGGTGGTCAACTGGTCGGCGAGAAGCTCGGTGTCACGACGACGCGCGGCGGCGGCGAAGACGGCGACGGCAACGACCAGCGCCGCACCTTGTCCCGCCACGAGCAGCAGGCGTTCGCGCGCGACTTCACCTCGGTCGGCGAGCTCGTCGAGAAACTCGAACGGCGCCTGCGCGTCGAGAAGCGGCCCGGTGCGCTCGAGCTCGACGAACGCGATCCGGAGCCGCTCGCTGAGCGAGCGAAGCGCCGAGCCTTGCACCGCGTTCGGGTCGAGCGCAGCGGTCGTGGCGATCGTGGTGCCCGTCTCGTCGGCGAACGCAGCCAGTGGGGGCCCGAAGTCGGGGACGAGCACCGCCTGATCCGTGAGGTCCGGCATCTGCGTCAGCGTCTTCGAGTCCACGGGAAGCACCTCGCGGCGCACGGAGCCGCGGCCGACGAGCCGCACCGAGAGATCGCGGCCGAGAGCAATCCTCTGGCCAATGCGGAACGGGCCAGCGATCGCGAGCCCGTCGCAGAGGCCGGCTCTGCAAGTGGCGGGCAGGCGCCCTCGCGTCAATTCAACGTCCCGTTCCGGGTCACCGACGGCGACGAGCCGGATCCCGGCCGGTCCGACGCTGTGGAGCATCGAAACGCGCCGGGCCGGCTCGGTCACGTCGGCCAGGTCCTCGAAAACGGCATCGACGTCTCCGCGACGCAGATCGCGTTCACCGACCGGAACGTGGTAGACGACCGCCACCGACCGCTCGTCGGAGCGCGCTTGCGAGAGGCGGACACGGACGTTCTCCTCTTGCGAGAGCGCTCCCGCGACGCTGCTCCAGCCGACCAAATCTGCGGCCGCTGCGAGCGCTAGAGCGACTGCCGAGACGCTGATCAGCCGCGTTTTCACCCGCCGGAGCGCGAAGAAGAGGGGGACGATGGCGGAGGCGACGCGTTTCACGGCGCTCGCGTCGCCCGATGTTATCGTCGGGCTGCTGGATCCACTCCGCGTGCCGAAGCCGAACGTGCGCCGGAACGGCGAACCGCCGCGGCGTCCGCTACGTTGGGCAGCACGAGCGTGCGCTCTGAGACGACCTCTGTACGCACGGCACGCGAGCCGACGCGAGTGAGCGCGTGGATCGTCGCCCTCCTCGTCCTCGTCGCGTTCGCGTTGGTCGTGCTCGCGTATCTCGCCTCCGAGAACTACGACGTCGTGAGGGAGGGGCGACTGTTTCCCGAGATCCGATCGGATGTCTACGAGGTGCGCCTGTTCGACAGGTTCACGGTCTACGTGGCGCCCGAGCGGGGCGTGAAGCCGCTCGACACGGTGAACGCGCTCGTCCTCGCCGCCACCGCCGGCGCCGCCTTCCTCGCCGCCGTCCAGCTCGTGCGAGTGCGACGAGTGCTCCGGCGAGCGCGGGCCTTCTTCGTGGTCTCCTCGCTCGCGTTCGCCTACCTGGCGGCGGACGAGATCTTTGGCCTCCATGAGACGATCGGAGCCAACGCCCGCTTCCTCGCAGACCTCCCCGGCGTCAAGCACCCGGACGACATCGTGATCGCGCTCTACCTGATTCCGGTGGTCGTCGCGGTCGCGTCCTTCTGGCCGGTCATCTTCTCGTCGCGTCGAGGACGGGCGTTCTTCGCCGCCGCCTTCGCCTTCTACCTCCTCGCCGCGTTGCTCGACGTGACGGGCGCTCTCCTCGACGAACCCGTCGAGGTCCTCTCCTCGGTCTTCACGCTCGGAGGGGTGACGACGATCGCGCTCGAGCAGGCCGGAGCCGTTCAGGCTGCCGGCGTCGCCTAGGCTCGCTGGCTCCCGGGTCGGCGGTCAGCTTGCTCCGGCGCTGGCGCGGCCTCGCTTCGCGGCGGTTCTCGACGCCCCGGGTAGGACTCGAACCTGCACCCTCCGGTTAGCAGCGCGCGCACCGACGCGGTCGAACGGCGAGCTGAAGTTGTCGTACCGATCGCCGGGGCCGGCGGGCTCGTGCTCTGCGGCCGATGCGGCGGGCCGGAGAGCGCGCGCCCGCCGCGGAAGGCGGCCCCGGCAAGACAATGGGAAATGCCCCGCCCGCTACCCCATCGCGGCTCCGAAACTCACGATAACGTCGCACGAGCTGCGGCCGTTCGTCGCAATGCCCCGTCGCTGCCCGCCTTCCCTCCGTAGGGGGCGGCACGGGGTGCCCACGTTGCGTGGTCTTCCCGAACGCGACGTCCTTTCGGTGACCGCACGAGGCATCCGTACGCGTCGGGTCGGCAGGCACTCGACTCCCGGAACGTGACCGCCGCTCCGGCCGCGGCCCGCGACCTCGAGCGGATCGGCCTCACGGACGCGCTTGGCCTCTGTCTCCTTCGGCTTGGCAAGCGGCGGATTGGTACTGGACGGCGGCGCTCCGCCGGCACGGCGGCCACTGCCGTGAGACGCGCGGCGTTGGGTTCGACGCGGCGCAGGCCGTCCTCGCCCTCCTCGGCGCCCTCCAAGGTCCGAAACGAGCGGTAGCGGCGCGCGCTCGCGCGGCCAGCCTGCCGTCAGGTCGGACGAACGCACCTGCGGATCGAGCCTCCACGGCGCACCACGTGAGACAGGTCGAACGACCGTCGGAACGGCCGGCCGGCACTATTGACAGAGGTCGACGAGACTGCAAGCCTCACGCGTCACGAGTCATCTGGGCGGCCAAGAGTTCCACGAGGAGGGGCGATGCGACGTGTCGCGGTCGTGATTCCCGTCTGCGCCGTCGTAGGCGGCGGCACAGAGGGGGTGCGGCGAGTGCGCGCGGCGATCAGATCGCCAGGCCGGTTGTACTGCGCGTGCTGGTCACCACGGTGACGTCGCGCGAACGCCCCGCTTCCTTGTCGCCGGTGGCGTCGGTGGAGACGTCCGCGCCGACGGCTGGCCGCGCGCTCAGCGTTATCCCTAGTCGATGGGCGAGCGGCACCTGCGCCCGAAGGGAGTCGCACCGGTACTCGCTCGACGGGGACGGCGATGGCTGGGGCTGCGAGTAGGCGAAACGGACAGGGCCTCCGTGGACGCGCTCGGCCTTCTCTTCCTTGTTCTCGCCGCGCTCGCGCCTGCAATCCCGATGGTCGTCGAGAGAATCAGGCGCCCTCGAATAGAGATCGATGCGCGACCGTGGACACCGAGCAATCCCCTCCCATGGACGTTTGCCGTTGTCAACGTCCGAGGTAGGCCACTCCCACGATTACTCGCGTGGCTCGTTCGTCACGTCGCCGCCGGCTGTACAGTCACCCTCGAGTGTCGGCGCTGTGGCGAGGGTTCTTTCCCCGAGGTCCCCGGCCATTGGAGTAGCCGTCTCGACCCGTTGAAGATCGAGCCGGTCGTTCCAGACGGCCCCGATTCCCCCGCTACTCCAGCGAGCGCGTCCTCCTCGGGCGCCGCCCAGGCGCAGTGGGTCTTTGACCCGTCGATGATTCCTCAGACACTTACGCTCGATCTCGCTCCTGGCAGGTGGGAGCAACTCGCGGTTTCGGTCCTCCGTCACGGCGGTGACGCGTACGCGTGGGGCGCCGAGTCCTACGCGTATCCGAGCGTCGCCAGTCCGGCCTGGAAACTCGAACGTGGCGCTTACGAGGTCACCGTTCGCGTCGAGTCATCCGGCATCGTGGCGACGCGAGTGTTCAAGCTGGACAGCCTGGGAGGTGACTTCGCGCGGTTCCGCTTCACGCCGCTCTAACCGGGATTCCGAGGAACGACGGAACGACGCCGCTACCTCCTGATCGCATTACGAAAGCCCCGTGTATGCGGGGCTTCGTCGTACTCCCCGGGTAGGACTCGAACCTACAACCCTCCGGTTAACAGCCGGATGCTCTGCCAATTGAGCTACCGGGGAACGGCGCGACCAGTTTAGCGGCGGCCCGGCGAGCGGAACCCGCGCCTAGACGAGCGTCGCGGCCGCCTCGCGGATCCGTGCGAGCTCGGCCTGGAGCTCCTTCATCCGCTCGCCGTCGGCGACCGGGAGCTCGCGCCGGAGCTTCCGCTCGCGAAGGCGAAGGAGGAGCTCGCGCGCAGTCGCGCCGTCGATCCCCTCCGCCTCTGCCCGCGCGTCGAGCTCGGCGACAAGCGCCGTGAGATCCGAGCCGACGGGCTCGTCGCCGACGAGGTGCGCGCGCAGACGTCGGTGCGGCTCCGCGTCGAAGTGGTCAGGCGACATCTCGGCCAGCACGGCGGCGAGCTTTCGGTGCGCGAGGACGCCCGCGAGCGCGTCGCGCTCGAGCCGCTCCCCCGCTTCCATCGCCTTCCGAATCGGCGCGCCCGCGCCGGGCCCGCGAATGACGAGCGCGGGGAGCCGGCGCTGGAGCTCCTCGGGGAGATCGAGGCGGTCGGCCGCGTACTCGACCGCGGCGATCCACTCCGTGTTCTGGTCGAACCCGGCCATGACGTCCCGGATGCGGTTGAACGCCTCGACGTTCGTGCGCGCCCGGTCGATCTCGAGCTTGACGCGGTAGCGTGGGTACGGCTCGGCGGAGGCGAGCCGCTCGCCG
>JALZFU010000334.1 GCA_030861385.1 Actinomycetota bacterium | reverse complement strand
GCGTCGCCGGGGCCGGTGTTCGGCGCGCCGACGACGATGAGCTCGGCTCCGTCCGGCCCTGCCTCGAGCCCGCGCATCGTCTCGTGCGGCACGCGCACCGCCGTCCACGGCTGGAGCTCGACCACCTCGTCCTCGATCTTCATCCGGCCGCTTCCACCGACGAGGATGTAGATCTCCTCCTGCCGCTTGTGCCGATGCCCGAACGGGAGGCGATACTTCGGCCCCAGCCGCTCGTAGCTGATCCCGCAGTCGCTGCACTCGAGCGGCACGCGTGCCATCCGCAGCTGGAGCACGTCCTCCTCGAACCCGAAGTTGACGCCCTGGTTCTCGACCTCCTTCAGGTTCACGACGCAGTAAGCGGCCATCCGACCTCCTTCCGTGGGATGACGCGAAGCTACTGCCTTGCTACAGTCGAGGCGCAATGAAGGAGCTGCTTCTGTAGAGCAGGGGACGAACCGCGGCGGGAGCCGCGTCGATCCCCCACGGCCTCTCGAACGAGAGGCTTTTTCGTTTCTGGAGGGCGAAATCGACAGGTACGAGCCGCAGAGGATCGAGGAGAAGTGGCAGCGGGTCTGGCGCGACGAGTGCGCGTTCCACGTCCCGAACCCGGAGCCGGGCGCGCCGCGCGAGGGGAAGTCGTACGTCCTCGAGATGCTCCCGTACCCGTCCGGCGAGCTCCACATGGGCCACGTCCGCAACTACATGCTGGGCGAGGTCGTCGCGCACTTCCGGCGCCGCAACGGGTTCCAGGTGCTACGGCCGATGGGCTTCGACTCCTTCGGGCTACCGGCGGAAAACGCTGCGATCAAGGAAGGCGCCCCGCCGAAGGAGGCGACCGAGCGGAACATCGCCTCGATCCGCCGCGCGATGGAACGGCTCGGCTGGGCGATCGACTGGGACCGCACGCTGGCCACACACACGCCGGAGTACTACCGCTGGACGCAGTGGCTGTTCCTGAAGTTCTTCGACGCCGGGCACGTCTACCGCAAGGAAGTCGCCGTGCGGTGGTGCCCGAACGACCAGACGGTGCTGGCGAACGAGCAGGTCGTGGACGGGCGCTGCGAGCGCTGCGGCGCGGTCGTCGAGTCGCGCAGCCTCGAGCAGTGGCTGTTCCGGATCACGGCCTACGCGGACCGGCTGCTGGACGAGATGTCGCTGCTCGAGGAATGGCCCGAGCGCGTGCTGACGATGCAGCGGAACTGGATCGGCCGCTCGGAGGGCGCGGAGGTCATCTTCCGCGTGGACGGCGAGGAGATCGACATCCCGGTCTTCACGACGCGGCCCGACACGCTGTTCGGCGCGACGTTCTTCGTGCTGGCGCCGGAACATCCCCTCGTCCCGCAGCTGGTTGCCGGGACGCCCCACGAGGACGAGGTGCTGGAGTACGTGCGGCGCGCCTCCGCCCGCTCCGCAGTCGAACGCGAGACGAAGGAGAAGGACGGCGTCTTCACCGGCCGCTTCGTCGTCAACCCGGTCAACGAGGCGCGGATCGCGATCTGGGTGGCCGACTACGTGCTGATGGAGTACGGGACCGGCGCGATCATGGCCGTCCCGGCGCACGACGAGCGCGACCACGCGTTCGCGCGCCGCTACGACCTGCCGATCCAGACCGTCGTCGCTCCGGAGGGGGACGGGGCCGACGCGGAGGAAGGCGCGTTCGTCGCGCACACGGAGAACGAGCGGCTGGTCAACTCGGCGCAGTTCAGCGACCTGCCCGCGCCGGAAGGGAAGCGCGCGATCGTCGAGTGGCTGGAGTCGCGGAACGCGGCGCGCTCCGCCGTCGGCTACCGGCTGCGCGACTGGCTGCTGTCGCGGCAGCGCTACTGGGGCTGCCCGATCCCCGTCGTGCACTGCGGTCGCTGCGGCGTCGTCCCGGTCCCGGAGGAGGAGCTACCCGTCCTGCTGCCGGAGGTCGAGGACTACCTGCCGAAGGGCCGCTCGCCGCTCGCGGCGGCGGAGGACTGGGTGCGCGTGCCGTGTCCGCGCTGCGGCGGCGAGGCGCGGCGCGAGACCGACACGATGGACACCTTCGTCGACTCGTCGTGGTACTTCCTGCGCTACTGCGATCCGCGCAACGACTCCCTCCCGT
>JALZFU010000225.1 GCA_030861385.1 Actinomycetota bacterium | reverse complement strand
GCTCAGCGGATAGAGCGGCAGACTTCGAATCTGCGTGCGGAGGTTCGACTCCTCCCGGGGCCATCGCTCGCAACTACGCCGAATCCGCTGGGTTAGAGCCGGTTTCCGGCGGCTCTGACTGGCGCGCAACTGGCGCGCACCGAGACCCTTCTCGCGGCGTCGTGAGCCGCCGTACCGAACGACGCGGGCCGGCGTGAGGTTTCGACGGGTTATCGAGCAAGCCTGCCGAAACCTCTCGGCGAGGCGGCTTCGGCTAGAGATGGAGGAGCTATACGTTCTTGGAACGAGGCGCGCGGGATGAGCGAGGCCCGCCCGACGTCTCCCGTTCCCCGCTTCGCCCTCTCCCTGACGGTGCGGCGTCCGTTCCCGTCGCGGAGGAACTGGATCCGCTGAGCGCCGAACGTCTCCTCCAGCTCGGTCCGAAGCCGGTTCCACTCCTCCCAGTCGCGAGCGGCCCCACGCCTCCTCTGCCAGGGGCCTTCTCGATGAAGTCGGGCGGTCGAATCCACCACGCGGCGAGCTAGCGACTTAGGGAGCACCGCCAGGCTGCAGTGGGCTTCCGCTTAGCCCTTAGCCGGTGCTGGAGTACTCGCGTGCCTGAATCGCGTGAACGTCCAGGTACTCCGGCTCGCGCCCCTCGACCTGGATTCCCGCCTCCGTCAGCACTGGCATCAGGCCCTCCTGGAATGCCTCGAGCTGCTCGCGTGACTCCCAAACTTCGCTCACGCGCATGTCGCCGTCTGAACCGAAGCAGACGTGGAGGATCAATCCGTCAGCCGGCCATTGCAGCCTCGTCTGAACCATCTCGCTGGCCTGGTCGTACTGGGCCCTCGTCATCCCGGGCGGGGCGTAGCGGACAAGAATCGCCATGGAGGAGCCTCCCGATCGTGACGATGCCGACCCTAAGCCCTCCGCGCCGTGCAAAGCAACGGCCTGACGCGGAGCGGTAGCGACGGGCGGTCGCCCTGCTACGCGATCGACTTGGACGAGTTAGCGACTCTCGGTGGCGTTTTGCGCGAAAAGCCCGTCTGGCGGGTGCTGCGCGAGCGTCTGGCCGCTCGCCCAGGACGCGGAGGCGTGCTTCGGCAGCGCCGAGTGGCCAGACGATCGGCCGCTCCACCAGGTGCGCCCCGCGTCAGCGGCCGGCCGGCCTCCGACCCTTGCCGCGAGCGGCTGGCGGGGGCGACCCGGCGGGCATCCTGGTGAAATTGCCGCCGTGGCGACGATGGCTGACCTCGAAGGACTCGCGCTCGCGCTGCCGGAGACGACGAAGGAGGTCTCGGACGACGGCCGGCCGACGTACCTCGTCCACGGGAATATGTTCTGTTTCCACCGCAAGCCGCGACCCGACGCGGTCGACCCGAAGAGCGGCGAGCGCCTCGACGACGTGCTCGTGTTCCGGGTCGCCGACCTCGACGTCAAGGAGCTCCTGCTCGCCGACCCGCGCGGGCTCTTCTTCACGACGCCGCACTGGCGCGGCTACGCCGCCGTCCTGATGAGAATCGCGGATCTCGAGCAAATCGACCGCGACGAGCTCCGCGAACTCGTCGTCGACGCCTGGCTGACGCGAGCGAAGAAACGCGTCGCGCGCAGCTGGCTTTCCGCCCAGGAAGCGGCCGAGTGAGATCAGCCGGGCGGAAACCACTCGCCGAGGGGCGGGGTCGCGCCGAGGAGCGAGAAATCGCCGCGGTCGCGGATCGCGGTCGCCGCGTCGGCGAGCGCATCCACCGCCGCCCACGTGAGTGACCCGCCGACGCTCACCCGCTGGGCACCGGCACCGGCGAGCTCGGCGAAGGTGAGGTCCGGCCGCGCAAGGACGTTGACCGGCTTCCCGACCGCGCGGCACACGGCGCGGATCTCCTCGAGCGTCTGCAGCCCGGGGGCATAGAGCACGTCGGCGCCCGCGGCCGCGAACGCCTGCAGGCGCGCGATCGTGTCGTCGAGGTCGGGATTGCCACGGAGGTGGTTCTCGGCGCGCGCGGTAAGGGTGAAGGGAAAGGCGAGTGCTCGCGCCGCGGCCACGGCCGCGGCGAGGCGCTCGACCGCCTCGTCGAACCGATAGAGGCGGGCGCCGTGCCAGTCCTCGATCGAAGCGCCGACCGCGCCCGCCTCCGCGACGCGGGCGATCGCGAGACCGGGGTCGGGGCCGTAGCCGTGCTCGAGATCGACCGAGAGTGGAAGCTCGGTCGCGTCGGCGAGGGCGGCGACATGGGCGACGACCTCGTCGAGGGTGGTGCCGCCGTCGAGGCGGCCGAGCGTGAGGCGAACCCGGAGCTTGTCGTCGCGAGAGCGGGGAACCCGAGGGCAGCGAGCACGCGCGCCGAGCCCGGGTCCCAGGGATTCGGGATGACGAACGGGTCGCCCGCGTGGAGGGCGCGGAAGGCCTCGGCCTTTTTCTCAGTTGCCGTCGACACGAAGCACGACCTCGGCGGCCGATCGCTCAACCCGAACGAAAGAAGACGTAGCGCGCGCCGGAGAAAACGTACCGACACGGCGACGCTCGCGGCGTTTTCGCTTTCGCAACGGGGGTGCGAGAATCTGCGGCGGCGACCCGAAGGAGGACTCGTGATGCGAAGACCCGTGCTCTTCGTTCTTGCTCTCGCCGCGGCCGCGGTTGTCGCGCTTCCCGCCGCTGCCGGCACGAGCTCCCGAGCGACCGACCAGCTGCAAGTGGGCCTTCTGCGGGCCAACGACCCTGGAAAGCCCGCGAGGCGCTCGACCAAGTCCGCCAAGCCGTCTCGCTCGAGCCATGAATCCCACTCGACGCAAAAGGACGTCGTGGTGCTCGGCCACGCGGATCCCGGACGCGGCTTCAACGCCGACGTCGTCGCACACCGCGGCTTCGCCTACCTGGCAAGTTGGGGTGCGTTCGAGGATCCCGAGAAGGGGCTCGACTTCTGCCCGTCGCTCGGCGTCCGCGTCTACAGCCTCCACCGACCGCGGCATCCGGTTCGCGTCGCGACGTTCGCCTCGGGTCGCAAGCTCGACGGCTCGTGGACGGAGAAGGTGATCGTGCGCCACGTCAACACGCGCGCCTTCAAGGGCGACCTCGCCGCCGTCAGCATCCAGAGCTGCTCGGAGCGCGGCTTCACGGGGTTCGGCCTTTGGGACGTGACCGACGCAACTCACCCGCGTCGACTCGCGCTCTACGAGACGCCGAACGCGGGGGGCTCACACGAGATCTGGCTCGCCGCCTCGGGCAACCGGGCCTACGTCTACACCGCCGTGATCTTCTCCGAGCTCACCACGTCGCCGGACTTCGACCCCGACGCGTTCTCGGCAACGACGCCCGGGGAGCCCGACTTCCGGATCATCGATGTCTCCGACCCGCGCAACCCGGTCAAGGTCGGGGAGTGGGGCGCGTGGGCCGAGCTCGGCGTCAACCCCACTACCGGGCAGGGCAACGAGTTCGCCGCGAGCTTCGTCCATTCGGTTATCACGAACCGCACCGCGACGCGGGCCTACCTCTCCTATTGGGATCTCGGCACGGTGATCCTCGACATCTCGGACCCCGCCAACCCTCGTTTCATCGGGCGGACGCAGTACCCGTCGAAGGCCGAGGGGAACGCGCACTCGGCCTGGCTCGCGAAGGGCGGCAGGATCTTGATCCAGACCGACGAGGACTTCGACCCCGAGCCGGGGGACGGGACGGAAGCGGGTTGGGGCTTTGCTCGCTTCTTCGACATCAAAGACCCCACGAACCCCATCCAGATCGGCACGCTGAGCCTCCCGACGACGAGGCGGCTCCCGGCGCCCCTCGGCTTCTTCAGCGTCCACGACCCCAAGGTGCGGGGGAGCCGTGCGTACTTCTCCTGGTACTCGGAGGGCGTCGTCGTCGCCAAGATCTCGCGACCGGCGGCGCCGCGAGTGATCGCGCAGTTCGTACCCCCGGCGACGGCCGACCCCATGGGGTTTTTCGGCCCGTACTTCCTCAACCTTCCCCCGGGCGAGAATCCCGCCTTCCCGTTCGTCTGGGGCGTCTTCCCGTATCGGAACTACGTGCTCGCTTCCGACATCAACAGCGGGCTTTGGGTTCTCAAGGTCAAGTAGCGGCTACCGGAGCTGCATAACGAGCGGAGGGCCTGCG
>JALZFU010000180.1 GCA_030861385.1 Actinomycetota bacterium | reverse complement strand
CACGCGCGTCGCGGGGGCGACGGTCCCGCCGAGGCGGCCCCGCTATCCGCCGGACTACGGCTATCGGGGGCCGCCGCCGAAGCAGCGCCGGCGGTTCGTCCCGTGGCTCGTCGCGCTCCTCCTCGTCGCGGCCGCCGCGCTCGCTGGCTGGTACGTCTACTCGCAGGTCCAGGAGAACCTCCAGGAGTCGCGGCCGGTCGGCGTCCCACCGCTCGTCGGGCTCACGCAGGAGAACGCACTGCGCCAGCTCCGCGAGCTCGGGCTCGAGGGGAAGGTCGTCGAGCAGGCGAGCGCCGAGCAGCCGGCTGGACGCGTCTTCCGGCAAACCCCCGACGAAGGGACGCGGCTTCCGAAGGGCGAGACGGTGACGCTCTACGTCTCGACGGGACCGCCGATGACGAACGTGCCAGGCGTCGTCGGCTTGACGTACCAGGACGCGGTCGACGAGCTCGAGAAGCAAAACCTCGAGAGCCGCCGCGTGGACCTCTTCGCGGACGCACCGCCCGGCGAGGTGATCGCCCAGAAGCCGCGCGAGGGCGCGACCGTTCGGCAAGGCTCCACCGTGACGCTGAAGGTCTCGAAGGGGCAGGAGCTCGTGAGCGTTCCCGACGTCCTCCGCCAGAACGAGGCGAGCGCGCGGGCGGAGCTCGGGGCGAACGGCTTCGACGTGTCCGTCTCCTCGGCTCCGAGCGACGACGTCGAGGAGGGCCTCGTGTTCGACCAGAATCCGGACCCCGGGACGGAGGCGAACAAGGGCTCGACCGTCGAGATCGTGATCTCCGAGGGGCCCGAGACCGCGACCGTCCCCGGCGTCGTCGGCCAGGACGTCGACAGCGCGACATCCGCGCTCGAGAACGCGGGTTTCGACGTCCGCGTTCGCGACGAGGAAACGACCGACCCGGCGCAGGAGAACTTCGTCCTCGACCAGAACCCCGCCGCAGGGGTGAAGGCGGAGCCGGGCTCGACGGTGACGATCATGATCGGAAAGTTCGTGCTGCCGGGAGCCGACGATCAGGGCGGCCAGGGGAACGGGGACGGCCAGGGGAACGGGCGCGGCGTCGGCCGCGCCAAGGGGCGGTCGAAAGACAAGGTCGGGTAGAAGCTGGCGAAGCTCCGCGTCGCGGTTCTCATGGGCGGGCGCTCGAGCGAGCACGCGATCTCGCTCGCATCGGCGCGGTCGGTCGTCGAGGCGCTCGACCCGAGCCGGTACGAGGTGCGCGAGATCGGGATCGCCCGAGACGGCCGCTGGGAGCTCGCGCGAGCCCGGCAGGCGGAGCTCGCGCCCGGGCAACCCGACGATCGAAAACGCTCGCTTCCGGTGCCGGCGAACGGCGCGCCGCCCGAGCCCTTCGCCGGGGTCGACGTGGTCTTCCCGATCCTCCACGGCCCCTTCGGCGAGGACGGGACGGTGCAGGGGCTCCTCGAGCTCGCCGGGGTCGCGTACGTCGGTGCAGGCGTTACGGCGTCCGCCCTCTGCATGGACAAGGACCTCTTCAAGGCGGTGATGCGAGACAAGGGGATTCCGGTGACGCGGAGCATCGCGGTCCGCCGCTGGGACCGGGGACGCGTCGAAAACCCGTTCGGCTACCCCGTCGTCGTCAAGCCGGCCCGGTTGGGATCGAGCATCGGGATCTCCATCGCTCGCAGTTCGCACGAGCTCGAGCGCGGGATCGAGCTCGCCTTCGCGCACGACGAGAAGATCCTCCTCGAGGAGTACGTCACGGGGGTCGAGGTGGAGTGCAGCGTGCTCGGGAACGAGGAGCCGATCGCCTCGCTTCCCGGCGAGATCGTCCCCCTCGCGAGCGACTGGTACGACTACTCGGCGAAGTACGACGAGGGCGGCATGGACCTCGTCGTCCCCGCCCGGATCTCGGCGGAAGCATCCGCTCGCGTCCAGGAGCTCGCCGTCGCGTCGTTCATCGCAGCGGACTGCGAGGGGATGGCGCGGGTCGACTTCTTCGTGCGGGAAGAGGGGGAGGTCCTCGTGAACGAGCTGAACACGATCCCCGGCTTCACCGCGACGAGCGTCTACGCGAAACTCTTCGAGGCGTCCGGGATCCCGTACGCAGAGCTCCTCGACCGTCTGGTCGACCTGGCGCTCGAGCGGCGGGGTCGCCGTGCTTCCCTGCGGTTCTAGCGACGGTCACGCCGCCCGGACCTCGTTCACGTGCGCGACCTCGTCGAGGTCGGTAATCCAGACGACGTAGTAGCGAAAGCGCCGGCCGTCGGTGTCGAGGTCGAACGTCGTCCGCTCCGACGTCTCCTGCTCGTCGGCCACCCCCTCGAAGCGGCCGCCCGCCGAGGTGCCCGCCTCGATCGTCGCGGTGAACCCCGGCGTGTCGGTCACGAGGACGAGCGAATCGAGCTCGCGCGGGGCGCCGGCGTCGACGACGATCCCGACGCCCGGCTTGTCGAATTCGGACCGGTAGATCTCCGTCCGCCAGTACGTCGCCGGGTCGCGGTCGGTCGCGTTCTGGACGAGCTCGGGGTGCTCGCCGTCGCCGCCGGCCGGGTCGTAGTCGGAGACGGCGCGAAGCCGAACGCGTGCGCCTTCCCCGGCGGCCTTCCCGCTCCCGCTCGGGTCCCAGCGCCCGGTCGCGAGCGCGCCGACGA
>JALZFU010000192.1 GCA_030861385.1 Actinomycetota bacterium | reverse complement strand
CCCCCTTCGCTTCTCGCCTCATGGCTACCCTCGACACCGCCCGCCCGCTCCCCGCCCGGCGGTTGCCGCCGGTCTCGAAGCTGCTCCTGTGGGCGTTCGGCGGCCTTCTCGCCCTCGCGGTCGGCTGGTGGCTCATCGGGGAGCTCGTCGACGATCCGGGGCGGTTCGCCGACGTCACGCTGATCGGCTTCACGAACGGGTCGATCTATGCGCTGATCGCGCTCGGCTACACGCTCGTCTACGGGATCATCGAGCTGATCAACTTCGCCCACGGCGACAACTTCATGCTCGGGACCTTCCAGACGCACTCGCTCGTCGTCGACGGCTCATTCCAGATCCCGCTCATCTTCGGCACGATCGGCATTCCGCTCGGCGCCGCCGCCTCAGCCGACTCCTCCGCCGGCAAGCGGATCTACACGATCGCGGTCGCAATCGTGCTCGCGATGCTCTTCTGCATGGTGATAAACGTCACCATCGAGTACATCGGCTACCGGCCGCTGCGGAACCAGCCGCGGCTGGCGCCGCTCATCACCGCGCTCGGGTTCTCGTTCATCCTCCAGAACATCGGCCTCGCCTGGAAGGATGCGGGGCGGATCGCGGTCCCCGATCTCCTTCCGAAGGGGAACCTGATCGAGGCGGGGGGGATCACCTACGCGATCAAGGACTTCCTGGTGATCGCGATCACGGTCCCGATCCTCGTCGGTCTCACCTGGCTCGTCCAGTCGACGAAGGCGGGGAAGGCGATGCGCGCGACCGCCCAGGACCGCGACGCGTCGGCGATGATGGGGATCAACGTCAACCGGACGATCTCCTTCACGTTCGCCCTCGGCGGGGCGCTCGCCGGCGCCGGCGGCGTCATCTACGCGCTCGATATCGGCAACACGTACTTCACGCTCGGGTTCCGCCTCGGGCTCTTCGCCTTCACGGCCGCGGTCCTCGGCGGCATCGGCAACCTAACCGGCGCCGTTCTCGGCGGGATCATCATCGGGATGATCCAGGCCTACAACGAGGGCTTCGGGGACGCCCGCTGGACGACCACCGTCATCTTCTCGATCCTCATCCTGATCCTCGTCTTCCGCCCCTCGGGCCTCCTCGGGGAGCGGACTCCGGAGGGCCAGTAATGGCGGAGGCCCGTCCGCGCGCGCCGCGCGGAGGCCGGGCGGCGCTCGGACGGCTGACCTCTTCCCCGACCGTCGAGTCGGCACGCGCGTTCCTGAGCACGAATCCACTCGGCCGTTACGTGCTCCCCCTGACCCTGCTCGCGCTCGCCTTCGCCTATCCGTTCTGGTACGACCTGCCCGGGATCCGTCTCATCACGCTCAACGTCCTCGGCGTCGACCTCGAGCTGATCATCCTCGTCGCCGTCTACGTCCTGCTCGCCCTCGGCCTGAACGTCGTCGTCGGCTACGCCGGCCTCCTCGACCTCGGCTACGTCGCCTTCTACGCGCTCGGCGCGTACACCGTCGGCTGGTTCGGATCCGACCTCTTCTCGCAGCTCGACTTCCACCTCGCCTCGACCGCGAACGCGGACCTGCCCGGGATCCACATCAACTTCTGGCTCCTCCTGATCCTCGGAGGCGTCGTCACGGCGATCGCGGGAGTCATCATCGGGTGGCCGACTCTGCGCCTCCGGGGGGACTACCTCGCGATCGTGACGCTCGGGTTCGGCGAGATCATCCCTGACGTCTTCAGGAACGCCGACGCGATCCCCGTCCCGAGCGGGTTCCAGGCGACGCCGCCTTTCATCGCCTTCGATCCCGCAAACCTGACGGACGGCGTTCGGGGCGTTCGGCTGCTCGACCGGCCGGGGTTCGGCGATCGGATCGACAACGCGACGAACGGGATCTTCCTCGACCGGTTCGGCTCCATCGACCTCCTGCCCTGGTTCTTCACGATCATGACCCTCGTCCTGATCACGATCTTCGTGAACGTCCGCCTTCGCGACTCGAAGATGGGCCGGGCCTGGATCGCGGTCCGCGAGGACGAGGTAGCCGCCTCCGCGATGGGCGTCCCGCTCATGCGGACGAAGCTCTGGGCCTACGGAATCGGCGCGATCTTCGGCGGCATCGTCGGCGTCTTCTACGGCTCGTTCATCGGCTCGGTGTTTCCGACGAGCTTCTTCTTCAACATCTCCGTGATCATCCTCTGCATGGTGATCGTCGGCGGGATGGGCAACATCTACGGGGTCGTCCTCGGTGCGGTCGTCCTCCAGTACCTGAACGTCCGCGGTCTCGACAAAATCGGCGAGCGGCTGAACGACGGACTCGACAAAGTCGGAATCGACAAGACGATCGACGTCCCGAAGTACAAGTTCCTGATCTTCGGAATACTCCTCGTGATCATGATGCTCTTCCGTCCTCAGGGGCTGATCCCGGAGGCCCGGCGCGAGGCCGAGTTCCGGGAGCCCGAGGTCGAGGAGGTGCGGGAGCCGGTTCTCTACGAGGCGAGGACGTAGACGATGGCGGCCGACAGCATCCTGAACGCGGTCAACGTCCGGAAGGAGTTCGGCGGGCTCGTCGCCGTGAACGACGTCGACTTCACGATCCCGCGAGGGGGAATCGTGAGCCTCATCGGCCCGAACGGGGCGGGGAAGACCACCTTCTTCAACATGCTGACGGGCGTGTACACGCCGACCTTGGGCGAGGTCGTCTTCGAGGGCAAGCGCGTCACGGGGCTTCCGCCGCACAAGGTGACCGCCCTCGGAATGGCGCGGACCTTCCAGAACATCCGGCTCTTCCAGAACATGACCGCGCTCGAGAACGTCCTCGTCGCCATGCACAGCCGGATCAAGGGCGGCGTCGTCCGCTCGATCCTCGGGACGCGCGGCATCAAGCGAGAGGAGCGACAAGCTCACGAGCGCGCTCACGAGCTCCTCGAGTTCTGCGACCTCCGCGGCCGCGACGACGAGTACGGAAAGAACCTGTCCTACGGCGACCAGCGCCGGCTGGAAGTGGCGCGCGCCCTTGCGACGGAGCCGAAGCTCCTCCTCCTCGACGAGCCGACCGCCGGAATGAACCCGGAGGAGACGGCGAGCTTCACGGCGTTCGTCGGCAAGCTTCGCGAAGAGCACGGCATTACGATCCTGCTCATCGAGCACGACATGAAGGTCGTGATGGGCGTCTCGGACCGCGTCACCGTCCTCGACTACGGCGAGAAGATCGCGGAAGGGTCGCCGAAGGAGGTCCAGCGCGACCCGCGGGTCATCGAGGCCTACCTTGGAGCGCAGGCGGCGGCGGTATGAGCACGAACGGCGGCAAGGTGATCCTCGACGTGTCGGACATCCACACGTACTACGGCCGCATCCAGGCGCTCAAAGGGATCTCGCTCCGCGTCCACGAGCGTGAGATCGTGACGCTCATCGGCGCGAACGGGGCCGGTAAGTCGACGACCCTACGATCGATCAACGGCCTCAACCCGCCCCGGCAGGGGAAGATCGTCTTCCAGGGCGAGGACATCACGGCCCGCTCGGCGCACGAGATCGTCGGCATGGGGATCTCGCAGTCTCCGGAAGGGCGGCGGATCTTCCCCCGCATGTCGGTGATGGAGAACCTCGAGATGGGCGCCTACCAGAGGACGAACCGAGCCGAGATCAGGGAGGACGTCGACCGCGTCTTCTCGCTCTTCCCTCGCCTCGAGGAGCGCAAGAGCCAGAAGGCCGGCACGATGTCCGGCGGCGAGCAGCAGATGCTCGCGATCGGGCGAGCGCTCATGGCCCGTCCGAAGCTCCTCCTCCTCGACGAGCCGTCGATGGGGCTCGCCCCGATCTTCGTCGAGAAGATCTTCGAGATCGTCCGCGAGATCAACGAGCAGGGGACGCCGATCCTGCTCGTCGAGCAAAACGCGCTCATGGCGCTCGACACGGCGAACCGGGGCTATGTCCTCGAGACAGGCCGAATCGCGCTCGAGGACGACGCGAAGGCGCTCCGCGAGAACGAGCAGGTTCGCAAGACGTACCTCGGCGAGGAATAGCCGCCGGCGCGGGCGGCGCCGTCGAAGCGATCAGCGCGAGGCGGACGAGCGCCCGGACGCGGGCCACTTCGTCCTGGCCGACTCCGCCCCCGAATAGAGTGGGAGCATGCCGAAGACGCTCACGGGAGCCGAGCTCCAGCTCGACGACGCCCCCGCGCGTGAGGCCGACCTGTTCCTCGTCGACGGGAACAACCTCGCGTACCGGGCGTACTTCGCCCTGCCCGAGGAGCTCGCGACGTCGGAGGGGTTCCCGACGAACGCGCTCCTCGGCTTCACGAACATGCTCTTCAAGCTCCTCGCCGACTACCGGCCGAGGGGGGTCGCGGTCGCGTGGGACACGCGGCCGGTGCACCGGACCGAGCTCGCGCCTGAGTACAAGGTCGACCGCCGCCCGATGCCGAGCCTCCTCGGCGAGCAGTTCCCGTTCTTCCGGCCGATCGTCGAGGCGTTCGGCTACCGGAATCTCGAGTTCGAGGGCTGGGAAGCAGACGACGTGATCGCGACGCTCGCGACGCGAGCCGACGAGGCCGGGATCCGCACCTGCGTCGTCTCGACCGACCGCGACGCCTTCCAGCTCTGCTCCGAGAACGTCTGCCTGATGATGACGCCGCGAGGCGTCGCGGACGTGCACGTCTACACGCCGGAGCGCGTCGAGGCTCGCTACGGGATCCCGCCCGACCGCGTTCCCGACTTCATCGGCCTGAAGGGAGACGCGTCGGACAACATCCCGGGCATCCCCGGGATCGGAGACAAGACCGCGGGCCAGCTCGTCGCGCAGTACGGCTCGCTCGAGGGGGTCTTCGAGCACGTGGACGAGCTCTCGCCCGCTCGCGCGCGGGCGCTTCGCGAGCACGTCGAGCAGGCGTTCGCCGCGCGCGAGCTCGCGACCATGCGGCGCGACCTACCGCTCGCCTGCGACCCGGGCGAGCTCGTCCTCTCGCCGCCCGACCGCTCGCAGCTTCGGGAAATCTTCCGCCGGCTCGAGTTTCGGAACCTGCTGAATCGGGTCGACGAGCTCGACCAGGCGCTACCCGCCGCCGAGCGAATCAGCCCGGGAACGACCGTCGCGTGGCGCGACGGGGACGTGCCGGCCGCGCGGGGG
>JALZFU010000158.1 GCA_030861385.1 Actinomycetota bacterium | reverse complement strand
TCCCGTCCCCGTGACCTGAGCGGGATCGACGCCGTGCTCGGCGGCGATCCGCCCGACGACGGGCGAGACGAACGCCTTGTCTCCCTTGCCGTCTCCCGAGGGCGCGACGGGAACCGCAGGCGGCGGGGGCTCCACGCGGGCCGCGGCGGGCTCGACCTCGGCGATCGTGTCGGCCGTGAGCGCGTCCCCCTCGGCGCTCGACGGCGCGTCGGCGGACTCGGCCCCCGCCTGGGTGGCGGGCTCAGGCACGCTCGCCGCTTCCGCCGGTGCGCCCGCGGGCGTGATGACGGCGATCTTCGTCCCCACCGCGACCGTCTCCCCCTCGGCCGAGAGGACCTCGCGAACCGTCCCGGTCGCGGGGCTCGGGACCTCCGTGTCGACCTTGTCGGTCGAGATCTCGAGGAGCGGCTCGTCCGCCTGCACCGTCTCGCCCGGCTGCTTCAGCCACTTCGTGATCGTCCCTTCCGAGACGGAGACCCCCATCTGGGGCATCACGACGTCGACGGCGGCCTGGGTTGCCACGCCTAGTACTCCGCGAGGTCCCGCAGCCCGTCGACGACGTCGTCGACCTGCGGGATGAAGGCCTTCTCGAGCGGCGGAGAGAACGGGACCGGCGTGTCGGGGGCGGCGATCCGCTTGACGGGGGCGTCGAGGCTCTCGAAGGCCTCCTCGGCGATCGTCGCCACGATCTCGGCGCCGAAGCCGCCCGTGCGCGTGTCCTCGTGGAGGACGAGCGCCTTCGAGGTCTTCTCGACCGAGCGGAGAACCGCCTCCCTGTCCCACGGCGAAACCGTGCGCAGGTCGACGATCTCGACCGAGATTCCGTCGCGCTCGACCTGGGTCGCCGCCTCGGCGGCCGTGTACACCATCGCGCCCCAGGTGACGACGGTGACGTCGTCGCCCTCTCGGTGAACCCGCGCCTCGCCGAACGGGACGACGTAGCGCTCGTCCGGCACCTCGTCCTTGATCCGGCGATACAGGTGCTTGTGCTCGAAATAGAGGACCGGGTTCGGATCCTCGATTGCGCTCACGAGAAGGCCCTTCGCGTCCGCCGGCGTCGCCGGGCAGGCGACCTTGAGGCCCGGAATGTGCGCGAAGCTGGACTCGGGATTCTGGCTGTGGAACGGGCCTCCGGAGAACCCGCCGCCCGAGGGACAGCGGACGACGATCGGAACCGGCGTCCCCGCCCGGTAGCGCTGCTTCGCCGCCACCGTGACGAGGTGATCCCAGGCGCACGAGACGAAGTCGGCGAACTGCATCTCCGCGACCGGCCGCATCCCCATGATCGCCGCCCCGGTGCAGCTCCCGACGATCGCCGTCTCGGAAAGCGGCGCGTCGATCACCCGCCAGGCGCCGAACTCGTCCTGGAAGCCCTGCGTCACCTTGAACGCACCGCCGTAGACGCCGACGTCCTCGCCGATCACGTAGACGCGCTTGTCGCGCCGCATCTCCTGGCGCAGGCCGTCCGAGATCGCTTGCAGGTAGGTCTTGGTCGGCACTCCGGCCTACTTGTGGTGCGGCGTGTCGAGGTCTTCCGGAGACGCGTAAACGCCCTCGGCGACGGTCGCAGGGTCGGGAAGCGGGCTCTCCTCGGCGCGCCGGATGGCGTCGTTCAGCGTCTTCTTGATCTGGCCCGTGATCTCGTCCTCCTCCTCGTCGCTCAGATCGGCGTTGTCGCGGAGCCAGGTCCGGAAGCGCTCGATCGGGTCGCGCTTCGCCCACTCCTCGAACATCTCCTTCGGGACGTAGAAGGCGTCGTCGTGGACCGTGTGCCCCTCCATCCGGAGCGTCAGGCACTCGACGAGCGTCGGCCCGCCGCCCCCCCGCGCCTTCTCGATCGCGCGCTTCGCCTCGCGATAGACGGCGAGGACGTCTGTTCCGTCAACCACGACGCCGTCGAAGCCGTACGTTTCCGCGCGGTCGGCCAGGTGCTCGCACGCGTACTCGAGGTGGGTCGGCGTCGAGTAGGCCCACTGATTGTTGTCGCAGATGAAAACGACCGGCAGGCGGCGAACGCCCGCCAGGTTCATCCCCTCGTGTGCGTCGCCGCGTGCCGCAGCCCCCTCGCCGAACCAGGCGACCGCGACGCGCCGCTCGTTCCGGATCCGGAAGGCGAGCGCGCAGCCGACGGCGACGGGAAGCATCGCGGGGAGGTGGCTGACCATCGCGATGAGCCCGAGGCGGTCGTCCGCCATGTGGACGTTCCCGTCTCGCCCGCGCGTCGGCCCATCCGCGCGGCCCATGTACTGCGCGAAGATGCGCCACGGCTCGACCCCGCGGACGACGTGAACGCCCATGTCGCGGTGGAGCGGCGTCCCGACGTCGTTTGCGCCCATCGCGGTCGCGACGCCGACCGACGCCGCCTCGTTCCCGCGCCCGGTGTAGAAGCTCCCCGGGATCTTCCCCTGCTTGTAGAGGATGTGGCCGCGCTCCTCGATGCCGCGCGTGAGGAGCATATCGCGGTAGACGCCGAGGAGGTCCTCCCGGTCGAGGCCCGCCTCCTTGACCTCCCTGAGCGAGCCGACCGGCTCGGCTTCTCGCGCAACCGCCACGCTCGTCGAGTCTACCGCCTCGCTCCCCCCTCGCCTTTTCGGCACCATCCCATCGTGGGCGGGCGGTCGGACTGGCTGCGAGAGGAACGGCGAAGGACGCTCGGCGACTGGGTCGCGTTCTGCCTCGCGTGCGGCCACGCGCAGCGCTACTTCGCCGAGCGCGAGCGCGAGCTCGCCGAGCGTTGCCCGCAGTGCGGTGGGGAGCTCCGGAGTCGCTGTCTCGACTGCGGCGCCCGGGTGAGCTCGATGTTCGCGGTCGAGTGCGAGGAGTGCGCGGGCGAGCTTCGCCCGTCGATGTTATTCGGGTCGGCGATTCGTCGCCCGGGTCGCTAGGCGCGGTTACCCCGGTAGGTTCGCGACGAGCTCGGACGGGCTCACGATTTCCGAGAAGTGGATCACCGTCACCGTGCTCTCGGGTGTGACCTCGCGGTTGTAGAGCTGGCTCAAGAACGTAACCATCTCGTCCGCCCGGCGGATCTCGGGGTTCTCCCGCTCGATCTCGCGCGGAGAGAGGTCGCCGAGCGGCTTCACTTCCACCTTGTCGATGACCGCGTCGAAGATCTTCTCGCGCGGCCCGAAGCGCATCCCCACGAGCACCTGGACGACCATCCCCTTCCGGTACTTGGTGGACTTGTTCCCGAGACGGATCGTCGCCGTCTTACGGCGCGTCCGAAGCTGGTCGGCGACGATGGGGGAGTAGAAGTTGAGGGCGTACATCGCCTCGGTCACGGGGGACGCAGCATCATAGTTCGTCACCTCGCGTCAGTTCGAGCGCGCGCTCGGCCATCTCGCGCTCGCCGCCGTAGGCGAGGAGCCGGGGAGCGTCGGCGAGGGGCAGCCAGCGGACCTCGTCCACCTCGTGTGCCGTGGCGGCGGCGAGCTCGCCGAGCCGACCCCGGCGGTAGCGGAGGAGGAAGAAGCTCACGACCTTGAAGACTCGCTCGCCCTTCCACGTGTAGACGTAGCGGACGTCGCCGAGTTTCTGGACGAGGCGGCTCTCAACGCCGGTCTCCACGGCGACCTCGCGGAGCGCGGTCGCCCTCGCGTCTTCCCCGCGGCCGATCAGCCCCTTCGGGAGCGCCCAGACCCCCTTCCCGGCCGGCCGGATCGCCGCGAGGTACCAGGCGCCGCGCATCCGCCGGACGACCACGCCGCCCGCCGAGAACTCCCGCCGCACCCGCCGATCGTATGCGTCGGGCGAGCCGCCGTCGGTAGCGTCCGCCCGTGCGCCGCCTCCTCCTCCTCGTCTCCGCCGTCGTCCTCGTCGACACGATGCTCTTCGCGGCGCTCGCGCCGCTCCTTCCCGACTACACGGATCGCTTCGACCTCACGAAGACCGGCGCCGGCGTGCTGGTCGCCGCCTACGCGGTAGGCGTCCTCGCAAGCGCGCTCCCTGCCGGCGTCGTCGCCGCGCGGCTCGGCGGGAAGCGCGCGGCGCTCGCCGGTCTCCTCGTGGTCGGAGCAGCGAGCTTCGGCTTCGCCTTCGCGGACGATGCATGGACGCTCGGTGTCGCGCGCTTCGCCCAGGGGCTCGGGTCCTCGCTCGCGTGGGCGGGCGGGCTCTCGTGGCTCGTCGCCGTCGCGCCGCGCGAGCGGCGCGCCGAGCTTCTCGGGGCGACGCTCGGCGCCGCGATCTTCGGCGCGCTCCTCGGGCCCGTGCTCGGGGGCATCGCGTCCGTCCTCGGCGCGCACGCGACCTTCTCCGCGGTCG
>JALZFU010000150.1 GCA_030861385.1 Actinomycetota bacterium | reverse complement strand
GCTCCCGTGGACCTACCGGTTCATGCTTGTCGGCGCGCTCGCGCTCGCCGCCGTGCCGCCGTTCGCGGGCTTCTTCTCGAAGGACGCCATCCTCGCGAGCGCCGCGAACGCGGGAACGCTCGGGTGGGTCCTCTGGGGACTCGCCGCGGGCGGCGCCTTCCTCACCGCGCTGTACACGTTCCGGATGATCTTCGTCGTCTTCGGCGGGGGGATGTCGGCGTTCGCCCGCGAGCACCTCCACAAGGAGCGCTTCGAGGGCCCGCTCGCCATGCTGTGGCCGGTGGCCGTTCTCGCAGCGCTGGCCGTGGCCGGCGGCTTCCTGCAAGTGCCGGGGGTGTGGAACTCGGTCGACGATTGGATCCATCCCGTCGCCGAGTCGGCGGAGGAGGCGACCGGCGGCACGGCGTGGTTCTCGGCGATCGCCGCGCTCGCCCTCTCGCTCGCCGGGATCGCTGCCGCCTGGGCGCTCTACGGCCGGAGGAGCCCGGTGCCGCGCCGCGCGCGGGAGCGGGCGCCGTGGGCCGCGCGCACGCTCGAGCAGAAGTTCTTCTTCGACGAGGCCTACGATCTCGCGCTCTACGAGCCCTCGTCGCGCTTGGCGAGCGGGCTCCAGCGCTTCGTCGAGCAGCCGCTCTTTCTGACGACGCTCGGCGACCTCGGCGCGACGGTGCGCGGCACCGGCCGCCGTCTCGCGTCGGCGCAGACCGGGATCGTCCGTTCCTACGCGCTCGCCGTCGCCGCCGGGCTCGCCGCGCTCGCGATCGGCTTTCTCCTCGGATCGTGACGGCGGCCTGATGCTCACGACCGCGCTCATCCTCGTCCCGATCGGCGGCGCGCTCGTCCTTTGGTTCCTTCGGTGGCCGACAGCCCGCGCGGCGGGCGGCTTCGCGCTCCTCGTCGCCCTCGCCGACCTCTTCCTCTGGGTGGTCGCGCTCCAGGACCTCGACTTCGCCTCGGGCGCGCTCCAGCACGACGCGGAGACGGTCTGGTTCGCCGACCTCGACGTCGCCTACAAGGTCGGCCTCTACGACTTCTCGCTCTGGCTCGTCGGCTTGACGGTTCTCGTCGGCGTCGCGGCGGTCGGCTACGGGATGTGGGTGGGCCGCGATCGGCCCGGTCCCTACTTCGGACTCCTCCTCTTCCTCGAGGGCGCAACGATCGGCGTGTTCACCGCCCAAGATCTCCTCCTCTTCTACGTCTTCTTCGAGGCGATGCTGATCCCGCTCTACGTCTTGATCGGCGTCTGGGGCGGCACCCGTCGGACGGCGGCGACGGTCAAGCTCGTGATCTACACGCTCTCCGGCTCGCTGCTCATGCTCGTCGCGATCATCGCGCTCGGTCTCGCGAACGGAACCTTCGACATGACGCGGCTCGGCACGAACGGGAGCGCGTGGATCTTCCTCGGCTTCCTCGCGGCGTTCGCGGTCAAGGCACCCGTGTGGCCGTTCCACGGCTGGCTTCCGGACGCCTACCGCGAGGCGCCGGCCGAGGTCTCGGCGCTTCTTTCGGGCGTGGTCTCGAAGACGGCCGCGTACGGGATCCTCCGCATCGTCCTTCCGGCCTTCCCCGGTCCCGTCGCCGATTGGCGCACCGTCGTCCTCGCCCTCGCCTCGATCGGGCTCGTGTACGGCTCGCTCCTCGCCTTCCGAGCTCCGGACGTCCGCGGCGTCATCGCGTACTCGAGCCTCGCGCAGATGTGCCTGATCGTCGTCGGGCTCTTCGCCTTCAACGACTCGGGCCTCGACGGCGCGCTCCTCCAGATGGTGAACCACGGCCTCATCTCGGCGGCGCTCTTCCTCCTCGCAGGCGCGGTCGAGCGCCGGTCGGCGACGGGGCGGCTCGAGCTCCTCGGCGGGATGGCGCGCGGACGGCCGCGACTCGCGACCTTCCTGATCGTCCTCGGCGTGATTGCGCTCGCCGTCCCGTTCTCGACCGCGTTCGCGGCCGAGTTCCTGATCCTGAACGGCATCTTCTCGGTCGGGTGGGGGTGGGCCGTCGTCGGCGCGGCCGCGATCGTGCTCGCGGCGATGTACATGCTTCGCCTCATCTCGGCCGTCCTGCACGAGGAGGTCGGAACCGCGGTCCACCCGCAGGCCCTCGACCTGCGACCCGCCGAGGTCGCGCTCGTGGGAGCGCTCACGACCGCTCTCCTCGTCCTCTCGTTCTGGCCGGCGGCCGTCACCGAGCACGCGTTCGCCGGTCGGCCGGCCGACGCCGTCACGAGCGAGCTCGCGGGCCGCTAGTGCAGGAGCCCTTCCGGAACCCGGACATCGACTGGGCGGCGCTCGCGCCGGCGCTCGTGCTGCTCGGGGGGTCCGGGCTCGTCCTGGTCGCCGGGATCTTCGTGCCGCGCCGCGCCCGGCGTGCCTTCTCCTCGCTTCTCGCTGCGTTCTCGCTCGCCGGCGCCGCCGTCGCGGCCGGGATCCTCTTCGCCCTCGACGGAGAGGCGGCGACGTTCCTCCGTGAGTCGCTCGCCCGCGACCGCCTCGCTGAGCTCGCGCAGATTCTCGTCGCCGGCGCCGGGCTCCTCGCGGTCGGCGTCTCGTACTGGGAGAGCCGCGCGCCCGTCGGCGACGACGGAGCGCGAGCGAGCGACGAGCACGAGCGCGTGGCCGAGTACTACGCCCTCCTCCTCGCCGCGGTCGGCGGGATGGCCTTCTTCGTCCAGGCCAACACGCTCATGGCGCTCTTCCTCGGCCTCGAGTGGTTCTCGATCGCCCTCTACGTCCTGACCGCGATCTCGGTGCATCGGCTCGGCTCGCTCGAGGCCGGGCTCAAGTACTTGATCGTCGGGAGCTTCGGCTCGGCGATCCTCCTCTTCGGGAGCGCGTTCGTCTACGGAGCGACCGGCGAGCTCGAGTTCGGAGCGATCGCGGGCGCGACCCCGGACGCCCCGCGCGTCCTCCTCGTCACCGGGCTCGCGATGATCCTCGTCGGGCTCGCCTTCAAGGTGTCTGCGGCGCCGTTCCACATGTGGACGCCGGACGTCTACCAGGGCGCGCCGACGCCCGTCACCGCCTTCATGTCCGCGGCGACGAAGGTCGCGGCGCTCGTCCTCACGCTCCGCGTCCTCGCGACGGCGTTTCCCGGCGAGGAGGAGCTTTGGACGGTCGCGCTCGCCGTCATCGTCTGCTTCTCGCTCGCGTGGGGAAACCTGGCCGCGCTCGTCCAGACGGACGTGAAGCGGGTGCTCGCGTACTCGAGTGTCTCGCACGCCGGTTTTCTCCTCATGCCGATCGCGGCCGCGAACGCGATCGGAGGGCGCGCGCTCCTCTACTACCTCGTCCCCTACGCGGCAATGAGCATCGGGTCGTTCGCAGTCGTCGCGGCGCGCGAGCGCGAGCTCGCGCGGGCGGTGACGCTCGAGAACCTGGGCGGCTTCGGCTGGGAGCGGCGTTTCCTCGGGCTCGCGATGGCCGCGTTCATGTTCGGGTTCATCGGCTTCCCGACCGGCGGCCTCCTGCTCGGGAAGTTCTACGTCTTCTCGGCCGTCATCGACCGGGGTTGGACCTGGCTCGCCATCGTCGGCGTCGCCGCGACCGTCGTCTCGATCTACTACTACCTTCGGGTAGTCGCCGCGATGTACATGAGCCCGCCCGCGCTTCGCCTCGCGCCCGCCGGCGGCTCCCCGCCGCGCGACCGCCCGCTCACCGTCGCGGTCGCCCTCTCGCTCGTGGTCGCGTTCGGGAGCCTCGTCCTCGCCGACCCGCTCGTCGACCTCGCTCGCCACGCGGCCGCCTCGCTCCCCTTCCCGCACTAGGTGCCTTCATGGCCGGTGTCGTCGTCCTCGGGGCCGGCGTCGCCGGCGAGGCATTCGTCGCCGCGCTTCGCCGCCACGACCCCGACGTCCCGATCGCGCTCGTCGAACGAGAGCTCGTCGGGGGTGAGTGCTCCTACTGGGCGTGCATCCCGTCGAAGACGCTCCTCCGCCCGCTCGACGTCGCCTACGGCGCCCGCGCCGCGCCGGGCGCGGGCGAGGCGCTCGGCGGGGTCGACGTCGCAGCCGTCTTCGCCTGGCGCGACTCCGTCGCCGCGAAGGACGACGCGAGCCAGGCGGAATGGGTGCGGGACCTCGACGTCGAGCTCGTGCGCGGCTCGGCCGACGTCGTCGAGCCCGGCCGCGTCCGCGTCGGGAGGCGCGACCTCGAGCTGCTCGTGCTCGAGCTCCCGGTCGCCCACGCGGACGCAGCCGGGCTCGACGATCTCCGCCGAGCCGCGCACGAGCTCCACGTCGAGGCCGTGCACCCACTCAGCCTGGCTCGCGTCGTCCTTCCCTGCG
>JALZFU010000189.1 GCA_030861385.1 Actinomycetota bacterium | reverse complement strand
GGCGGATACTCGGCGCACGGGACGGCGGAAGCGGCGCAGGCGAGGAGAACGGCGCCGCGGGCCTGCCCGACGAAGAGCGCCGTTCGGGCGTCTCGGCCGACGAACGACTCCTCGAGCACGACCGCGTCCGGCCCGTGCTCGCGGATGAGCACCGCCACCCGGTCGTGGATCTCCTGCAGGCGCCGCTCGGGCGGCTCGCGGGCGGACGTCGTCCACGATCCGTGGCCGATCGCGCTCAGACGCCCCTCGCGCGCGTGCACGATCCCGTAACCACAACTCGCGATGCCCGGATCGATGCCGAGGACCTTCACGGGAAGAGGTTAGGGGCGTCGGCGGACATCCCTTCCGGTCGGAGCCGCGCGACCGGGAGGCATCCTCGTCGCCGCGGCCCGCCGCGCGAGTTGACTCTCGCGCCGCTAGGGCGCGACGGCCTCGAGCACGCGCTCCGGGATGTCGAAGTTCGCGTACACGTCCTGGACGTCGTCGTTTTCCTCGAGCGCGTCGACGAGGCGCAGCACCTTCTTCGCCGTCGCCTCGTCCTCGATCGCGACCGTCGTCTTCGGCAGCATCGTCGCGTCGGCGGAGTCGTACGCGATTCCCGCCTCCTCCAAGGCGGCCCGGACGGCGGGCAGCGCCTCGTGCTCGCACATGATCCGGTAGCTCGAGCCCTCGCGCTCGACGTCCTCCGCCCCGCCCTCGGCGGCCGCGAGCGTGACCTCGTCCTCGTCGGCGGCGTCCGCGTCGACGAGCACGACGCCCTTCCGCTCGAAGAGCCACGCAACCGCCCCGCTCGCGCCGAGGTTCCCGTCGTGCTTCGCGAAGAGGTGGCGAATCTCGGATGCTGTCCGGTTCCGGTTGTCGGTCAACGCGTCCACGAGGAGGGCGACGCCGCCGGGCGCGTACCCCTCGTAGGTGATCTGCTCGTAGGCCTGGCCATCGGGCCCGGCGCCCGAGCCGCGGGCGATCGCGCGCTCGATGTTGTCCTTCGGCATCGAGTTGTCTCGCGCCTTCTCGATCGCGTTCGCCAGCGCGATGTTGTTCTCGGGATCCTGACCGCCGTCGCGCGCGGCGACGATGATCGCGCGCGAGAGCTTCGAGAAGAGCCGGCCGCGCCTCGCGTCGGCCACGCCCTTCTTGTGCTTGATCGACGACCACTTGCTATGTCCCGACATACGCCTCCTCTCGCTTCGTCTCTCGCACCAGCTCGAGGAAGCGCTCGTGGACGCGTGTGTCGCCGGTGAGCTCGGGGTGGAAGGATGCGACGAGGAAGCGGCCGTCGCGAAGGAGCACGGGGACGCCGTCGTGCTCGGCGAGGACCTCGAGCGACGGCCCCGCGGAGGCGACGCGCGGCGCACGGATGAAGACGCCCCGGAGCGGTTCCTCCTCTCCTCGGAGATCGAGGTCGGCCTCGAAGCTCGCCACCTGGCGGCCGTACGCGTTTCGCGCTACCTCGACGTCGACGAGATCCAGATGCGCCCGGTCGAGGAGGATCATCCCCGCGCAGGTTCCGAGCACAGCGCCCTGGAAGCGCCGGATCGCGTCCTCGAGCCCATAGAGACCGATCAGCCGTCCGATCGCGGTCGATTCCCCGCCCGGGATCACGAGCCCGTCGAGCCCCTCGAGGTGCTCGGGGAGACGGACCTCGACGACGTCCGCGCCGAGCCGGCGAAGCATCGCTCGGTGCTCGCGGAAGTTGCCCTGGACGGCAAGCACGCCAATCTTGAGCGTGGCTGCCACGCTCGCTGATTCTAGAGATGGCGATCGGCGCCGCCCCGCGCGGCTCCGCGCGCACGGCCGCGGCTGGTCGCCGGCAGCGCGCGCAACTGCGAGCGCGCGTCACTCGAGACACACGCTGCGGGGACACTCGAGGACGCGGACAGCAAGAGCGACACTGCGCAAACGTGAGACGCGCGGGCGAGCGCCATCTCGGGACGCCCCGACCGCAAGCGGGGGTGGGACGTCGCGCGCGGGAAGCTTCCCCCCGCGGCCTTCGGCCCCTCGCCCCTGCGCTCAGGCAACGGCGCCGGGCCCGCGCACCGCGCCGACTTCCGCTTACCAGCCCCGCGTTTCGAGCAGCTCTTCGGGGGCAAGCGCCGCCGCCGCGAGCCCGCGCATCGGCTCACCGAGCCCCGCCGAGACCCGTGCGAGGACGTCCGCGTCCTCGAAGTGCGTGGTCGCCTCGACGATCGCCTTCGCGCGCGTCGCTGGGTCGGCGCTCTTGAAGATCCCCGAGCCTACGAAGACGCCGTCCGCGCCGAGCTGCATACAGAGAGCCGCGTCGGCAGGCGTCGCGATGCCGCCCGCCGTGAACGTCACGACCGGCAATCGGCCCTGCTCGGCAACCCAACGGACGAGCTCGAGCGGGGCGCGAAGCTCCTTCGCCTCGGTATAGAGCTCGTCTTCCGACACGCAGCCGAGCCGGCGGATCGCACCGAAGACGGCGCGCATGTGGCGAACGGCGTTCACGATGTCGCCCGTCCCGGCCTCACCCTTCGTCCGGATCATCGCGGCACCCTCGGAGATCCGGCGGAGCGCCTCGCCGAGGTCGCGGCAGCCGCAGACGAAGGGGACGCGGAAGCGCCACTTGTCGATGTGGTTTGCCTCGTCCGCCGGCGTCAGAACCTCGCTCTCGTCGATGTAATCGACCTCGAGCGCCTCGAGGATCTGCGCCTCGACGAAGTGGCCGATCCTCGCCTTCGCCATGACGGGAATCGTGACCGTCTCCTGGATCTCGCGGATCCTCGTCGGATCCGCCATCCGTGCGACGCCGCCCTCGGCGCGGATGTCAGCTGGAACGCGTTCGAGCGCCATGACCGCGACCGCGCCTGCGTCCTCGGCGACCCTCGCCTCCTCGGCGCTCGTCACGTCCATGATGACGCCGCCCTTCAGCATCTCGGCGAGGCCCGCCTTGACGCGCATCGTCCCGAGCTCGGCCATGCCGACAGTGTAGCCGGCGGCTGCTTCCCGGCCGCTCGCAAGCGGATCGCGAGCGAGACGGTCTAGAGAAGGAGATCGAGGGCGGCCGTCGGTTCCTTGAACGGCGGAATCACGTAGATCCCGGCCGCCCGTTCCCGGACCGCCTCCGTGAGCTCGCGGCCGAGCTCGAGTCCGACCGCCGCCGCATCGGGCCCGGCGTCGGCGAGCCGCTCTTGCACGACGTCGGGGATGGTGATCCCAGGAACCTCGTTGTGGAGCCGAAACGCGAGCTGGAAACTCCGGAGCGGCCAGATGCCGACGAGGAGCGGGATCGGCGACTCGCCTCCGATCCGGTCGAGGAAGCGATCGAGGAACGCGACGTCGAAGAGGGCCTGCGTCATCGCAAAGCGCGCGCCCTCGTCGACCTTCCGGCGGAAGCGCTCGGCCTCGAGCTCGAGGTCCTCGGCGGACGGGTTGACGGCGACGCCGACGTAGAAGGCGGTCGGCGCGTCGATCGCCTTGCCGGAGTAGTCCTCGCCCTCGTTCAGGCGCGCGAGGAGGGCGGTCAGGCCGATCGAGTCGAACTCGTAGACGCCGCTCGACCCGGGGTAGTCGCCGACGTGTGGCGGATCCCCCGTGACGGCGAGCACGTTTCGGATTCCCTCGGCGTGCGCGCCCAGGAGCTGCGACTGGAGGCCCATGATCGAGGCGTCGCGCGGCGTCACGTGCGGGATCGTCTCGAGGCCGATCTCTCGCTCGATCACCACGGCTGCGGTGAGCGCCGAGAGGCGCGCACGCGCCATCGGGTTGTCGTTGACGTCGACCTCGTCGACGACGCCCGCGGCTTTCAGCGTCGTCGCCGCGGCGAGCATCGCGGCCAGGTTCGTGCCCTTGGGCGGGTCGAGCTCGACGGAGACGACCCACTCCCCCGCCTCGAGCTTCCGCTCGAGGAGCGTCTTTCCCTCGCGCCGAGCGACGGGCTGGGCGACGTCGCGCTCGACGCGCCCGAGCTCAAGCCGCGGCGCGCGCTCTGCCTCGACGGTCGCGCGGATCGCCGCGATCTGCGCGGGTTGCGTCCCGCAGCAGCCTCCGATGACGCGCGCGCCGAGACTCCGGGCCTGCGCCGCGAACTCGGCGAAGTAGTCCGGGGTCGCGTTCGGGTAGACGAGCCTCCCGCCCGAGCGGCTCGGGAGACCGACGTTCGGCTGTGCCGTCAGCGCGATCCCGCCACCGCCCGCGGCCATCTCCGTGAGCGCCGCAAGCGCCGCCTGCGGGCCGAGGCCGCAATTGGCTCCGATCGCCGCCACTCCGAGCGAACGCAGGCGTTCCAGGGCGCGGCGCGCGGGCACGCCCGCGAGCGTCTCGGCGTCCTCGTCGAAGGTGAGCTGGGCGACGATCGGAAGCGACGAGACGTCGCGAACCGCTGCGAGCGCCGCCTCGAGCTCCTCGAGCCGGAAGAACGTCTCGACCATGAAGAGGTCGACGCCGCGTCCCTCGAGAAGCTGCGCCTGCTCGTGGAACGTCTCGTATGGAGACTCGCCGCCGTGCGTTCCGTCGCGATCGCCGAGCGGCCCGATCGAGCCGGCCACGAAGACGTCCTGCCCTGAGATCTCGCGAGCCTCGCGCGCGAGCTTGACGCCTCGCTCGACGATCTCCTCGAGGCGGTCGTCGAGGAGGAGCGCCGAGAGCTTGCGACGATTCGCGCCGAACGTGTTCGTCTCGATCAGCTCCGCCCCGGCGCCAATGAAGCTCGCGTGTACGGCGACGACGGCCTCCGGGGCGGTCACGTTCGCCTCCTCGGGCGCGCGCAGGCGCGAAACGCGCGCAGAGAGGAGCGCGCCGGTGCCTCCGTCGGCGACGATGACGCCGCCGTGGTGCAGGCGATCGAGGAACCTGCTCACCGCCGCGACTGCACGCGCGGTCCTACAGCGCGAACGCTACGAACGCGACGGTGCGTCCGCGCCCGACGCCGGCGCGCCGTCGTCCGCGTCCGCCTCGCCCCGAGCCTCCGCCTCCTCACGGCCGCCGGGTCGGAGCGCGTTGTTCAGGTTCCGCGCCGGGTCGACCGCCGCGGCGTGGTCGTCCGGGACGTCTCGGTACTCGCCCTCGCCGCGGTTCGGCACGGCTTCCTCGACCTCGGAGACGAGATCGCGAAGCTCGTCGATCGCGGCGAGAAAGCGCCGCTCGAGCGCGCGCGCGTCGTCGCGGAACTCGCCGAGGCGCCGCTGTCCCTCTTCCGCGACGCGCCGCGCCGCGGCCTGCACGGTGTCACGGATCGAGGCCGCCTCGGCGAGCGCC
>JALZFU010000137.1 GCA_030861385.1 Actinomycetota bacterium | reverse complement strand
GAACCCGCCTCGCCCGCGCTCCGCTTGCGCTCGTCGAGCGCAAGCGAGCGAGCCTCGAGGTCGTCGCCGCACGCCTGCGCGCGCTCTCGCCTCGCGCCACGCTCGCGCGCGGGTACGCGATCGTGCGAGCTGGAGAGACGATCGTCCGCGACGCGAGCGCTCTCGCGAGCGGCGATCGCGTGGAGGTCGACCTGGCTCGCGGCGGCTTCGCGGCGCGCGTCGAGGACGTCCTGCCGTGAGCGAGCCGAGCTTCGAGGAGGCGCGCAACGAGCTCGAGCGGATCGTCGCCCGGCTCGAGAGCGGCGAGACGAGCCTCGAGGACGCGCTCGCCCTCTGGGAGCGCGGCGAGGAGCTCTACCGCATCTGCGTTCGCAAGCTCGACGCCGCGGAGGGGAAGGTCGAGGAACTCGGGCGACGCGCCGAGGTGGAACGGCCGGCGTGATCGGCTGGCTCTACGACCTCCTGGCCGAGCGGTCGGAGCGGGGCGGGATCGAGGAGCGACGCCGCGCGCTCGTCGCCGACCTCGAGGGGGACGTCCTCGAGATCGGTGCGGGAACCGGACGAAACATCCCGCACTACCGGCGCGCCGCGCGTGTCGTCGCCGTCGAGCCGGACGCGAGCATGGCGCGGGCGCTCGCGAGGCGGCTCCCCCTCGCGAGCGTGCCGGTCGAGGTCGTCGCGGCCTCTGCGGAAGTGCTGCCCTTCGCCCGCGAGAGCTTCGACGCGGCAGTCCTCACGTTCGTCCTCTGCTCCGTCTCGGACCCCGCGCAGGCGCTCGCGGAGGTTCGCCGCGTTCTCCGACCGGGCGCTCCGCTCGTCCTCCTCGAGCACGTTCGCGGCGAGGGACGGCTCGCATGCTGGCAGGACCGGCTGACTCCCCTGCACCGACGCCTCGCCGGGGGCTGCCATCTGAATCGAGACACCCGCGCCGCGGTCGCGGCGCGTGGGTTCGATGTCGCCGCCGTCGAGCGCACACGGCTCCCGGCCTCGCACCGCCTCGTCTCGCCCGGGATTCAGGGACGGGCGATCAAGACCTCCTCGTAGTACTCCCCGTTCCGTCGCCCCGTCCGCCGGTTCACGTGGCGAAGGAGGCGCTCCTCGAGCTCGAGGTTCGCCTCCGCCAGGATGCCGTCGTAGAGGCCGCGCGAGTCGTTCACGACGATCACCACCCGCCCACGAGGCGGAAGCGCCCGCGCCGCGCGCCTGAGGACGGCGGCCACGTCGCGGCAGTAGCCCTTCAGGCCGCGGCCGATCTCGTCCACGTCCCGGCGCTCGAGGCCGAGGAGCTCGAACGCGTACGCGTGCTGCTCGTGGTAGTCGATGAGGCCCGGATACGGCGGGGACGTGAGAACGAGATCGACCGACCCGGGCGGATCGATCACGCGCGCGTCGCCCGCAAGGACGGTGACGTCGGCGTCCGTCCGAAGGTCGGCGAACGCCGCAACTCGCCGGACGGCGTCCTCGACGTAGCGGCGAAGGAACTTCTCCGCCTCGCGGACGGGGTGGCACACCCGTCGGTGCTTGTGGCAGAAGTAGTCGCCGCGGACCGGCTCGCGCGGAAAGTCGAGGTCGTCGTGGCGGGCCAGGCGGGCGGAGCGCGCCGCGCGCGAGAGCACGACCGCCCAGAGCTCTCGGTACCGCGCCTCCTCGAGCCGCTCACGGAAGGCGAGGAGGTCGCGGAGCGCGCCCGGCGCGAACCACCGCTCGAGGTACGGCGACGCCGGGCTCGGCGCGTGGGGAGAGGCGCGACGGAGCTCTCCCAGCCGGCCGATGAGGGCGTCGGCCTCGGCGGCGACGGCCTCGCCATCGTAGGGCGCCGTCTTCACGCGCGCGAGCAGGCAATTGAACGCTGAGAGGTCGCAGCCCGCGCTCGGCATCCCGAGCGCGTTCGCCTCGACGAGCGTCGTGCCCGAGCCGACGAAGGGGTCCCAGACGAGCGTCCCGGCGCGCCCGAACCGGCGCAGGAAGACCTCGGCGAGCTGCGGCACGAACTTCCCGAGGTACGGGTGCAGCCGGTGGACGTGCTTCGTCCTCTCGCGCTCGGGCAGCTCGCGCTCGGACCAGGAGAGCTCGAGATCGATCTCGCGCGCGAGCGCGGCTGGCCGCGACACGGCGCGGTTTTCGCCGCGCAGCGGTGGGCCCCTCCCCGTTATCATCGCGGCCCGTGGCGCGAGCGCCGATCGACCTCCTTCGCCAGGTGCCGCTCTTCTCCGGCCTCGACGAGCGAGAGCTCGGACACCTGGCGGGCCGGTTCCAGGAGCGCTCGTTCTCGGAGGGCGAGCGCGTCGTCGAGGAGGGCGCGACCGGGACGAGCTTCTTCGTCGTCGGGGAGGGGAACGCGACCGTGAGCGTCGGCGGCGAGCTGCGGACGACCCTCGGCCCGGGCGACTCGTTCGGCGAGATGGCCGTGATCGACCAGGGCGTCCGCTCGGCATCGGTGACGGCGGCGACCGACCTCCGCTGCTTCTACCTGACGCCGTGGGAGTTTCGGCCCTTCGTAGAGGAGCACTCGGAGGTCGCCTGGAAGCTCCTCCAGACGCTGGCGCGTCGTCTCCGCGCCGCCGAGTCGGCCGCGGGATAGCCGGCCGCTTGGGTTGAAGCGGGCGCGGAAGGGTATCCCTTCCCTAGCCCGAACTAGGGCGACAACGCTCCGAGGAGGAACGAATGGGCATCGGCGTGAGCCTCTTCCTGATCGCAGTCGGCCTCATCCTCTGGCTCGCCGTGAACGTCGACACGGACGGGACGATCGACGTCAACATGGTCGGGATCATCCTCGTCATCGTCGGAGCGATCGGGATGCTCCTCTCCATGATCTTCTGGTCGAGCTGGGGCGGGTTCGGAGGCTGGCGGCGTGAGACCGTCGTCCGCGACGACCCGTACAACCGGCCGCCACCGTACTAACGGCCGCGAGACCGAACGAAAAGGGCGGCCTGGCGCCGCCCTTTTTCCGACCATGTTCGAGTCATCTCCCTCCGCTCAGCGAAGGAGAAGGAACAAGACGATGATGAGGATGATGACGAGGACCGTTCCGATGCCGATGTACATGTTCCCCCTTTCCCGAGGAACGTCGGGTACCCGCGGTTTCAGATCGGGAAACGGCCGCGAGCCGTCTCCGCTCCAGGGCGAGGGCGGAACGAGCGTTTCGTCGCGCTCGGCGGCGGGGACGGAGAGAGCGAGCGAGAGGAGGTGGCAATGGGTCTAGTCGATTGGCTGCGGGGAGGATCTCGCGAGCGTGACCTCCCGCGAGACTCCCAGGAGGAGCGGGTCGAGGTTGTGAGCGAGGAGCAAGCGGGCGCGCGCACCGAATCGCCGGGGGACCTCGAGCCGACCATCGACGAGAGACGCGACGCCGAGGCGATGCGCCACCACGGCATCTAGGCGCTCTCGCGGAGGGAGCGCGCGAGCCTCTCGCCAAGCTCGACGAGGTCGTCGTGAGCCCGGTTTCGATCGCCCGTAAGCGAGGAAACCGCGGCGGCGCCGGCGGCGCGCAGATCGCGTGCGGCGTCCGTCTCGATTCGCCCTCCGAACACCGCGCACGGAACGCCGACGCGTCTCGTGGCGCGAAGGACGCCGGCGACGGTTTTTCCCTCGAGGCTCGAGCGGTCG